>JANPGQ010000001.1:0-1645 GCA_031423975.1 Cytophagales bacterium
TCACGGTCGGAGTTTTTGCCAAAGATTATACTTTTATTTTTAGTGATGGAAGGAAGGGCAATGAAGGTATCGCACATTATTGTGAGTGATTTTGTAAGGGAATGATTTTATGAATGTATATGTAATTTATATAGGGTTACCGCACCAAAATAGGGGGTTTTGTTAGATTTTGTATTTTTGTGGTATGAACTTACAAAAACATTTCACAGAAGTCAAAGATTTTCGAGTAAAAGGTCGCTGTTTACACGAATTAACAGATATTTTACTGATCGTCCTTCTTGGGACATTAGCAGATTGCAGTGATTTTCCAGAAATTCAAGATTATGCCAAAGATAAAGAGGTCTTTTTAAAAGAAGAGTTAGGCTTACTCTTACTTTCAGGAATTCCCTCCGAAGATACACTAAGTCGTGTTGTGCGATTTCTCAAACCCTCAGAATTAGAGAAAAGTTTACTTTCAGCGTGTAAAGAAATCCTTGAAACTGTTGAGCATAAACACATTAGGATTGATGGGAAGGAAATGCGAGGCACAATTCCTTGTGGCAAAAAACACGCTACTGTTCAAGTTGTAAGTGCTTGGTTATCAGAGGAGAATATAAGTTTTGGACAAGTACAGGTAGATAAAAAATCTAATGAAATAACGGCAATTCCTCGCTTAATAGATGACTTAGATTGTGAAGGCGGCATCATTAGTATAGATGCGATAGGTTGTCAAAAAACGATTATTGAAAAAATTGTTGAGAAAAAAGCTGATTATATTATCGCTCTAAAAGAGAATCAGGGGGAGCTTTTCCAGCAAATCAATGAATATTTTGAAAAAAATAAACAGCACTTGCCTTGTCATGACCAAATAAATAAAGACCATGGAAGAGGTGAAAAAAGAGTTGTTTTTGCTACAAAAAAGGTAGATTATTTGGATGCTGCTGATGACTGGAAAAACTTAAATTCGATTGTTTTAGTAGAATCTACTCGTATTGTAAATAATAAAGAAACTTTCCATAAACGTATCTATATCAGTAGTTTAACAGATGATTCACCTGAAAGATATGCTAACCTAATTCGAGGTCATTGGGGGATTGAAAACAACCTTCACTGGCATTTAGATTTAACATTCAGAGAGGATAATTCAAGAGTCAGAAAAGATAATGGACCAATGAACTTAAATATTTTCCGAAAGTTTGGACTCTTTTTACTGACACATGAACCCAGTAAGATAAGTTTGAAAAGAAAGCGTAAGAAAGCATCAAGGGATGACAACTTTATGATTGAAATTCTAAAAAGTGACTAATTTGGTGCGGTAGCCCTAGTAAATTTTTTTTTCATTATCTTTTGTAAGGTTTTGTATTTTGCATCCAATTTTCATAATCAGTATAAGAAATATCTGATTCTCTGATCCAAATTCGTTCCCGTTTTTTTGTGTCTTCTTCAATGGTAATGTAATAGTAAAGTCCAAGATATTCAGCACCATTGAAGGATTTATTACTGTTTTTTGAAATAGGTAAAACTGCAACTTTACCATTCTTTATTCCATCAAAATATCCACATTCCCAAGGCATCCATTTTGATTCACTTGAATTAGTTGAAAACGCATAAAATAGTGATTTACATTTTTGCATACGTTTTTGGAGAATCTCGGCAGTCTTTTTTG
>JANPGQ010000002.1:0-6344 GCA_031423975.1 Cytophagales bacterium
GATTTAACCTCTTCCAAAGTAAATTTATGCCAATAAAACATTTGCTTTTTTCTCAATAATTCAATCTCAGGGTTGTCTTTTGAATAACCCTTTGGAGCAGATTTTACAGTTTCACCTTCTGCTTCGCCAAAAGTTTCAACAAATATTGAATCATAAATGATTGATTTTAAGGCTGTTGCGTTATAGTCAATCTCTTGTCTGAGGCTTGCTAATTGTTCAGGCGTTGGAGAATACATTCCTCCTCCCAAAAAAGATTCTTCTTCTGAAATATGCAAGTAGTAATCCATTTTTCCAGATTTCCGACCTCCTTCTGAAAAACTGGCTGAAAGGTGCGTTTTATAAGGGTCTTTGTTATTGGTAAAACGAACATCACGAGCAATTCTATAATTACAATGTTTAATCTGAACACCTTCCAAATTTTCAAATTGACCAATTGAAATTATTAATTCTTGAATAGTTTCTTCAAAATCAGATTTTACCTTATCGTAACGTTTCTTGTTGGTATGAAACCATTCTCTATTATTATTTTGCTTTAAATCGTTTAGATATTCAAACGTTGCTGATGAAATGGGCATTTTTCTATTTTTTATAAGTCTAAAAACAAATTTGGAATGTTAAACTACTACTTTTCATTGATTTACACAAATAAGCATACATTCGATTTGATGAATTGATTGTTTTTCTTGAATTTTGTAAAAATATTTTTTAAGAATATTAGTCTTCTTCGGTTTTATAAGGAAAATTACGGAAGTCGTCCTTTTGAAGGACGACTTCCGTATTCCACCACCAAATTTTGTAGAAGAATCAGAATTTTCAAATCTTCAAATTAATTTCATGCGAATACTTACTGGCATACAGGCATCAGGCAGACCACATTTAGGTAATATTTTAGGAGCTATTCGTCCTGCCATAGAACTATCAAAAAATCCTGAGAATGATTCTTTTCTTTTTATTGCTGATTTACATACCCTAACATCACTGAAAGATGGCAGCATTCTTCGGGAAAATACTTTTGCTATTGCGGCAGCTTGGTTGGCTTGTGGCTTTGATGCGGATAAAAACTATTTCTATCGCCAATCAAGATTAGCGGGCTATCACACCGAATTGATGTGGTATTTGAATTGTTTCACGCCTTTTCCAATGTTGGCAAATGCTACAAGTTTTAAGGATAAATCAGAAAAATTATCGGATGTAAATGTGGGGCTTTTCACTTATCCTGTCCTTCAAGCGGCTGATATTATGCTCTATGATGCCAATCTTGTACCCGTTGGCAAAGACCAGCGGCAACATTTAGAGATGTCTCGGGATTTAGGAAATGCCTTCAATAGACAATATGGGGAGAATACTTTGATAATTCCCGAAGCAAAAATTGATGAAGCCGTAATGACAATTCCGGGCATTGACGGGCAGAAAATGAGTAAATCACTCAATAATTATATCGACATATTTATACCTGAAAAAGAATTATTGAAAGTTGTCAAGAAAGTGGTTACGGATACAAAATCTTTGGAAGATAAAAAAAATCCAGAGGAAGATAATGTTTTCAAATTGTACTCGTTAGTTGCCAATGCCGATGAAATTGAAGCAATGAGGCAAAATTATTTGGCGGGTGGTTATGGCTATGGACACGCCAAAAATGCCCTTCATGAAGTCTTGGTAAGAGAGTTTGCCGAAGAAAGAGAAAAGTTTGACTACTATATGAACCACACAAACGAACTCGAACAAAAACTGCAAGAAGGTGAAGCAAAAGCTGAATTAATTGCCAAGAATACCCTCGAAAGAATTAGAAACAACATGGGATTATGAGCATAAATGAACTTGACACACAAGCCTTTTTATGGCTCAATTCAATCCATTCAGACTTTCTTGACCCCATTATGCTTTGGGTTTCTGGAAAAAATGAATGGTATCCCATTTACGCCATCATTATTGGTGTGTTGATTTGGCGTTATAAAAATCGCTCCATCGGGATGTTACTAACCATTATTATAAGCGTTGTAATTTCGGATAGAGTATGTTCGGGGTTTTTTAAGCCCTTAGTGCAAAGATTAAGACCATGCCACGAACATTCTATTCAAAAATTAGTTCATGTTGTGGGAGATTGTGGTGGACAATTTGGATTTTGCTCCTCCCACGCTGCCAATACTTTTACGTTGGCAACTTGCTTATTTTTATTATTAGGAAAAGAGTTTTCGAGTATAAGGTATTTTTATATTTGGGCAATAATTGTGTCATACAGCCGTATTTATGTAGGAGTACATTATCCTTTAGACGTACTTTCAGGGGCAGGGATAGGGGTTTTGGCATCATTATTATGTTTTAAAATATATCAAATGCTGAGTAACCGTTTTTCTACCAATTAAGCCATAAATGAGATTGTATAAAAGCATAATGTTAAAAATTTAAAGCATTTTACTCCCAATAATATTACAAAATATCCTCATATATTTAATTTATACACAATCCCAATATAACCCATAAAACAAAATCACGTGAAAAACATTAAAATCTCCTTAGCTTTAATCATTATTTTATCTCAATTCTCATTTATTAAAACTCCAACTGAAGAATCTGAAAAAATAATTGGCGTTTGGTTCACTGAAAATAATTCCTCAAAAATTCAAATTTACAAAAATGATAATCAATATTTTGGCAAAATCATTTGGATAGCTTCAAAAAAAAATGAAGAAGACTTAAAAGTGAAACCTACATTGGGCTACCAAATTTTCAGAAAGTTTACTTATGAAAGTAAAAATCTTTGGTCGGGAGGACAAGTAAGTGACCCAAGAAGTGGTATGACTGTTTCTGGAAAGATGACTTTGAAGGATGACCAAACTTTGAGTGTGAGAGGATATTTGGGTGCTCCAGTATTTGGAAAAACGGTTATTTTGAAGCGGGCAGATTGATTTTTTTGACTACATAGTTATGATAGGGATGTTAGTGATTTAGAGAAAATCCCTTAATTATTTATAAGCCAACCTGTTACGCTAAATCTTTCTTTAAACGCCTCCGTCACTTCATGATCTAATTTTTCACTTTCAAAACAGACTAATCTACCCGCTAAGGGAGAAATAGTTATTGGGATTTCGGTATTATCTTGATTAGTATATATAATTAAATTTCCACCATTCGCTGGAATCCAATCCTGATTTAAATAATAAATGACCGATAAAACCCTTCCTTTTTGTGCTTGAAAAGTATCACGATGCCTTCTATAAAATTTACCTACTTCATATTTGGCAAAATGTATTTCTGAATCTGAAATACCTAAGTAACAGGTTCGATTCAAATAATTGATAAACTCTTGATTTCTATCTAATAAAATCCTTTCAGAAATATCAATAGAATCGTTTTCAAGCCACAAAATTTCATCCCCTCTAATTTGTAAATCCTTTTGCACTTCGCTTTGCTTTCCAATGCTTGCTTCTTTAAATAAACCCGCTTGATAACGTTTTGAGAAGGTTTTAAGAAGATTATCTACCTCATCCTTATCCAAAAAATCATCACAAATACCGTAGCCATCTGCTAAGACACCATCAATTATACCCTCAAATTTGAGTTCGAGCTTTGTCATTTTGCCAACAAAAAGCCCCTTGAATTCTTGCGGAATTACAAGGGGCTTGTGGGCTTCTGTAAAGGTAATACTTTTACAAGACTATTTTCTTTTATTTAATGCCGTAGTAAGTTTAAAGTACGGAATACCAATTGGGAAAGCCACAGTTCCAAAATCGTAGAGTGGTCTAAACATACCCAAATCAATTTGTGTTCTGGGGTATAATAGCCTAACACCATACGATATTGCACCATCAAGTACCGTTGAAGATTGATAATATGGTCCACCATAACCGCCACTGTAAGAGGTAGAATACCGTTGCGTAGTTGTCAAAAAATTATCGGAGGTTATAGCCACTCTTCTGCTTACTCTGGTAATACCACTTATTTGAAAAATGGGTTTTTCAGAAAAAATACTGCCCGATACCACTCCCCACGTAGCACCTACCGTTATGTTTTTGGTGCTACTACCAAATGTACCAACTGCACTAATAGCACCTATACCATATAAAGATGATGAAGAATAAAACCCGCTACTAAAGGTAAAAAGGTATGTACCCGTTAAGGCAAATCTTACATTTTCGGATGTTTTGAATGAATATTTTGCGCCCAGATTAAACAGCGCTGGAACTGTAGGAATAAATCCAATATTCGCTGAAAAATTATCCGTAATACCAAAATTAACACTGTTAGAAACAATGTATGTGTTTGTGTATCTAATATCTCCACGTTTCAGATTATAGCCACTTTGGTTTACTAAATAGCTGGTATTACTCAAGGGTTCAAACCATGCACCATTCAAATCTGCCTGAGAAGATGATACAGAAACTTGTTCGGAAGAAAGGACATTAATGGCTGGAATATTCAGTGTTCCCAAATTTTCAGTCTGAATCAAATAATTCTTCCCATCATTCTGAATAATTTTCCCTCTCAATCTGGTGCCATCTCTCAGTTTGAGGTTTACGGTTGGAATATCTTTCTTCACTTTCGTAGAATCAGCGTAATCCTGTGCTTTAGAAGTTAGGCTAAAAATTAGCAATAGGATAAAATAGAAAGTAGTTAGATTAAATTTGGCCATTTTATTTTTGTTTTATAGATTTATTCTTTGACAATCAAAATTGAATTATCCCCTATGCGATTAATTATCATCAAGGTGCAATAAAAACGCCATTGTATCCGCTCCATCCGCATAATCCCACAGTTTTGGCTTTTGGGCATCCCCAAAATTTTGACTTTTCGGATACCAGCCATCTTTTGACACAATACATTGAATTTTATTAGAATTTACTTCAATTTGCTTCTTTAGATCTTCCTCATTTTTATAAGTTGAATAATAAACCACAGATATTGGCGAAACCAAAGATTCATTTTCAGTAAGCAATAAAAAGCCGTTATCAAGGTGATGAACCATATTTACTAAATAAATGGACTTATTATAATCGTAATTATTTTTATATTTATGATGATAAAAAATATCGCCCAATGGTTCAATAGCGTCTAAAAATTTAGTAAAATCGTAGCCTTCTGGCACGTACAATTTAGAAATATTTCTACAACCCAATCCGTAATATTCTGTAATATCTTTTCCTAAATTGAAAAAATCTTCTTCGTTTTCATTTCCATTCAAAATACCGACCGATGAACGATTTTGACGAATAATATGCGGTTTATTTCTGAAATAATATTCAAAATATTTAGCAGAATTATCTGAACCTGTGGCAATTAGCACATCCACTTCATTGAGTTTGTCCGCAATTCTTATTTCTAAATTTGGGTCTATTTCCAATAGTTTTTCAATCAAGCCCAACATAATCGCCGAATCTTGTGAACTTAATTTTGCCACACATACATGACCCGAAAGTACAATCGTCAATAAATCATGAAAACCCACCGCAGGAATATTGCCTGCCATAATAACCCCAATACTTTTTACGATTTCGGGTTTATCGGGAATTTCGTATAATGACGACCATTGTTCCAAAAGGGTTGCATCTAAATAATAATTGGCAATAGTTTCCAAAGATTTTTTAGTGTTTTCCACCGTGAACCAGTTGTTTTGATTTCTTGCCTTGTATGCCCAAAGTTCAATTTCTTCGCTATTATTTTTATTCTTCAAAAACGTGCCTAATTGCTCAAAAGCCTTGATTCTTGCCTGTAAAGTCATATTTTGTTTCAATTTTTATGCAAGTTACTCAAAAAGGCTAAATAATTTTTTTACAATAGTCTTCAAACTTTGTAGGCTATTCAAAGTTTACCTATTAAATTTGTTGCGTATTTGTTATAAAGGTTTATAAAACTTGAGCTAAATTTAAAAAACTCAGAAACCTTAAACTCATAAACTAAGAATATTATGGCAATTGTAATAACCGAAGAGTGCATCAACTGTGGGGCTTGCGAACCAGAATGTCCAAATACTGCTATCTATGAAGGTGGTATTGAGTGGACATGGGCAGGTGGTACAAAATTAATTGACGTTGAATTAGAAGATGGTTCAGTAATAGCGGGCAAAGCCCCGATGACACCCGTTTCTGACGAGTTTTATTATATAGTATCCGATAAATGTACTGAATGTATGGGTTTTCACGAAGAACCACAATGTGCGGCTGTTTGTCCAGTGGATTGTTGTATCCCTGACCCCGACCACGTAGAAGATGAAGAAACGCTATTGGCTAAGAAAGCATGGTTACACGCTGAGTAGTCAATCTGAAAATTTCTATAAAAATCCCTGATTTGTAAATAAATCAGGGATTTTTTGTTTAGTAGCATTAAAATTTATGGCACTTAATTCAATT
>JANPGQ010000003.1:0-3351 GCA_031423975.1 Cytophagales bacterium
ACCCAATTGGATTAAATATTCGCCACTATTTATCCAATGACAAAAACTTAGTAGAGGTAAACGTAGGTGTTTACGGAGGTATTTGGGGCTTGCGAGGCAATTATAAAGATGGGGCTTTTGACGGTGCTGGCTTTTCATTCAGTGGTTTATATATGTGGCATAATGAAATGACCACAAACCTAAAAAACTATTACGGTTTCGGTTTACAATACACCACACGGTCGTATTATGTACCTACTGGCACGAATGGTGGACGTAACGAAATTCCAACCACAGGATTAGGAGGTTTGGGGCAAGTGGGAGTAGAGTACTTTCTTCCAAGTTCTCCCATTTCTATTTTTATAGAAGGCGGAGCTTACGTTGAACTTGTACCATCTATCCTATATTTTCATCCACAAGGCGGTGGAGGTGTTCGACTAAATTTTTAAGATATTTTATCGTTTGATTTTGCAGAACAAGGCTTTTTGTCTATTTTTGTAGAACAAAAGGGGGATTAGCTCAGTTGGCTAGAGTATTTGCCTGGCAGGCAAGGGGTCATCGGTTCGAATCCGATATTCTCCACTTTATTTTTAGGTCTTGGAAATCTCCAAGACCTTTTTTTATTTTCTCCAATTTCGTTTTCTCTATTTTCTCATCTTGATGTTACGCCAAATTTTACTAAATTAGCCCTTTGAATATTTTATTTACAAATCAAACATTCTCCATGAAAAAAAGACTTAAACTATATTTATTAACTACCTTGATATTGGGAATAAATGCTTGTAAATCTGACAAACAAGAATTTGATGCTACTGGTGTTTTTGAGGCGGAGGAAGTAATTGTTTCGGCAGAATCCAGTGGTAAATTACTTGATTTTATGGTTTCAGAAGGAGATAATCTAAAAGAAGGGCAAACGGTAGGCTTGGTGGATTGTCAGAATATTAATTTACAAAAAGCCCAAGTGCAAGCCAGTATATCTGCTTTGAAGCTAAAGGAGAATAATGCAAATCCTCAAATTTTAATTTATAGTAAACAAGCGGAAAGTTCAAGGGCAGCTTTGGCAACTCAAAAAGAACAGTTGAGAATTTTAGAACGTGAACAAAAAAGAATCCAGAATTTGGTGGATGCCAATGCCGTTCCCACAAAACAGTTAGATGACATAACGGGTCAGGTGGATATTTTGAAAAAGCAAATGGAAGGAACGCAAAGTCAGTTGGCAGTAATTACGCAACAAATTGCTTCTCAAAAAGAACAAGTTCAGATTCAAAATCGAGGAATTTTAAGTGAATCCCAACCATTAAAAGTACGGATTTCGCAGATAGAAGAACAATTGGGACATTGCAAAATTATTAATCCCACAACGGGTACAGTTTTAGTTAAATATGCTGAAAAAGAGGAAGTTACAGGAATGGGTAAGCCCTTATATAAGATTGCTAATCTGGAAAATATGACCTTGCGAGCGTACATCGCAGGAACACAATTAGGGCAAGTGAAGGTAAATCAACCCGTGAAAGTTTTTATTGATAATGGAAAGGAATCTTACAAAGAAATGGCGGGAACAATTACTTGGATTTCCGACAAATCCGAATTCACTCCCAAGACAATTCAAACGAAAGATGAGCGTGAAAACCTTGTTTATGCTGCTAAGATTAAAGTGAAAAACGATGGATTTATTAAGATTGGGATGTATGGGGAGGTTAGGTTTAAGTAGCCACATAGTAGCGAAGGTACAATGGAGTAAAGTGGAAAAATACAAAAAATAATAGTAAATCATTTAACCATAAATCGTTTCCAATGTCCTCAGTAATCATCGAAAATATTTCCAAAACATACGAAAAAGGTACAGTTCAAGCCCTTGAAAACGTAAGTTTTACTGTCAATTCTGGGGAGCTTTTTGGGCTGATTGGTGCAGATGGTGCTGGAAAAACCACGCTTTTCAGGATTCTGACTACATTGTTGATTCCTGATAGTGGGAAAGCTACTGTAGCAGGCTTTGATGTAGTCGAAGATTTTAAAAAAATCAGACAAATTGTGGGCTATATGCCTGGTAAGTTTTCCTTATATCAAGACCTTTCCATTGAAGAAAATCTCAATTTCTTTGCCACAGTTTTTGGCACTACCGTTGATCGAAATTTTGAGTTAATTCGTGAAATTTATGTACAAATTGAGCCTTTCAAAAAGCGTTTGGCAGGTCAATTATCGGGTGGGATGAAGCAAAAATTGGCTCTTTGTTGTGCCTTGATTCACGAACCCAAAGTGTTATTTTTGGATGAACCCACTACGGGCGTTGACCCTGTTTCACGAAAAGAGTTTTGGGAAATGTTAGGTAGATTGAAAGAAAAGAGTATCACAATTTTGGTTTCTACACCCTATATGGATGAAGCGAAATTGTGCGATAGAATTGCTTTAATCCAAAATAGTAAAATCTTAGATGTAGATAGTTTAGAGGGTATTCTTCATAAAAATAATCAAAAATTGTATGCCGTAAATTCTGATAAAATGTATCAATTACTAAAAGATTTACGAGCATATCCCGAAACTATTTCTTGCTTTGCTTTCGGACAAAAACATCATTTACAGCTTACTGATAGTTATTTTTCTTTAAGAAATTTAAAACCTTATCTTGAAATAAAAGGGCATCAACAAATAAATATCAAAGAAATTAAGCCCGATATTGAAGATACTTTTATAAAATTGATGCAAGATGCTTAGTAACGAAATTGTGATAAAAACTAACAATCTCACCAAATCTTTTGGCAACTTTACTGCCGTTAATGCCATAACTTTTGAAGTGAAAGCGGGTGAGATTTTTGGTTTCTTAGGGGCAAATGGTGCGGGGAAAACTACGGCTATGAAAATTCTTTGTGGCTTACTTTTGCCTACTTCGGGAGAAGCAAATGTGGCAGGTTTTGATGTGTATAAAGAAAATGAATCCATCAAAAAACACATTGGTTACATGAGCCAAAAGTTTTCGTTGTATGAAAATCTAACAGTTCGTGAAAACATTGAATTTTTTGGTGGAATTTACGGACTTTCTCGGAAGGAACTAAAAGAAAAAGGCAATGCTTTAATCCAAAGATTGGGTATGGAAAAAGAAGCTGAAAAATTGGTGGGTTCTTTGCCCTTGGGTTGGAAACAAAAGATTTCGTTTTCAACTGCCATTTTACATAAACCCAAAATCGTTTTCTTGGATGAACCCACGGGCGGCGTTGACCCAATCACTCGAAGGCAGTTTTGGGATATGATTTATGAAGCAGCAGATTCGGGCATTACTATTTTTGTAACCACGCATTATATGGACGAAGCCGAATATTGTAATCGAGTTTCGATAATGGTAGATGGCAGCATTTCAGCCTTAGATACGCCTAATAA
>JANPGQ010000004.1:0-3551 GCA_031423975.1 Cytophagales bacterium
CGACTGCTAAGGGTCTTGAAGAAACTTGGCAAAGGGTCATGAAAACGGCAGAAGCGGCGGCTCTTGGAACGGAAACAAAGATGAGTTTTGAGGTTTTGGCAGGACTTTACAATCTTCTTCCGAATGATATTTTGGCAAAAGAAATGCAGAATAGTTTGGAGAAAGTGGGCGGCGTAAAATACACACCAGAGGAAACTGATTTTGCAGAAAAGATACGTATGACCGTTAATTCGCAAAGCCTTGTGCCTGTGAGTACGGCTCAGGAAGTGAAACCATATATCTCTGGACTGTCATTTCCTGCCTCTACGGATGTAGGTGATGTGAGTTGGGTTGTGCCTACGGCGGGTTTATCTACGGCTACATGGGTGCCTGGTGTACCTGCACATAGTTGGCAAGCGGTTGCTTGTAATGGCATGAGTATCGGACATAAGGGTATGATGAATGCCGCTGAAACTATTGCCTTGACGGCTCAGAATTTGTTTAAAAACACGAGCCTAATCGAAAAATCAAAAGAGGAATTGTATCAACGACGTGGCAGTAAAGTTTTTGACTATAAATCATTAGCAGGAGATAGAAAACCGCCTTTGGATTATCGGAAGTAACCATACAAAAAATATAATTTTAAGGTTTTAGGACGAGACATTTCCCAGTTTTCATACCCAGTTTTCAAATTTTTAAAGGTTGTTTTGAGTATTTTTAGATAAAATGTCTCTAATGCTAAAAAGACCTCCCCTGAAAAGAGTTTTAGCCTTGTAGGTTTAATTTTCAAAAGGTATTTTTATATTTTTTACCTTAAACTAATATGACAAAACGAAAAATTTTATTGGTTGTACTGCAACTGTTGGTGGCATTTCATTTTGCTTCGAGCCAAGATTTAAAACTTAATAAACTTGAGTATTTCGAGACACAAGGCGTGAATGTGCTGGTGTATAATAACCTATTCAATGGGGGATTCAACGACGAGAAAAACGCTGGGATTGAATTGATTCACCACGGCGTGAGAACAGCACAAGGAGGTGCTGTAAGGCTTTCCAACACCCCTGAACAATGGGACTTAGTTCCTAACATCTCAAACCGAAAAGTAAACCCTGCTACCAATACCATCGAAGCCACCTTAAAGTATGCCGATTATAATTTTGAATCTCGGGTTGTGGTTACGGCAAAGGGTAAAGGAGTAGAAATAGCTGTTTATTTAGACACCCCAATTCCCAAAGCATTGGAAGGTAGCGCTGGGTTCAATCTTGAGTTTCTACCCTCGCAATATTGGCAAAAAACCTATTTGATGGACGGGCGTTTCAATCGTTTTCCCCGTTATGTGGTAGGTAACACTACTACCAGACCCAATATTGAAAAACCCAAACAATACAAGGGGTATAAAACTTCCGACGATCGAGGAACGGGCAGATACATTGATCCGTTGCCACTGGAAACTGGGCATAGTTTTATTCTTGCCCCCGATGACCCCTCACGTTTAGTAAAAATCACCTCACCAGATGCCGACTTAATGCTTTTCGATGGTCGTATGTTAGCACAAAATGGCTGGTTTGTGGTTCGTAGTCTATTACCAGCAGGAAAAACAGGCAAGGTATTATCTTGGACTGTTGAACCAAATGCAATTAAAAATTGGGTACGGGAGCCAAATATCGGTTTTTCTCAAGTAGGCTATCTGCCTTCGCAACCAAAAATTGCTGTAATTGAACTGGATAAAACCGATAAACCACTGGCCACTTCATCACTGTATAAAATCAGTGAAGACGGCAACGCTGCAAAAGTATTTACGGGCAATATTGCTCCATGGGGTAACTACTATAAATACAACTATGTAAAGTTTGATTTCTCTTCGGTGAAATCTCCTGGTATCTACTACATTCAGTATGGAAATATTAAAACTAATAATTTTTTAATACAAGCTAACGTTTACGACAAAATCACTGATGCTACAAGCGATATATGGATTCCGATACACATGGATCACATGTTCGTAAACGAGGCTTACAGGGTATGGCATGGTGAACCGTTTAAAGAAGGTTATCGACAAGCGCCGCCAAATACCGACCATTTCGACCTCCATGCCCAAGGACCCACAACAGATACCAAATATAAATCACTCGAATTGATTCCAGGTTTAAACGTGGGTGGTTTTTTCGATGCTGGCGATTTTGATATCGAGACTGGCTCTAATATTAACGTAGTGCAAAACTTCGTTAGAACGTGGGAGTCTTTTAAACCATTGCGTGATCAGACTTTTGTGGACGAGAAGCAACGCTACGTTGACCTTCACCGACCCGACGGAACACCTGATGTACTACAGTTCATTGAGCATGGTATTCTAAACTTGGTAGCCCAAGCAGAAATTGTGGGTCACATGACACAAACACTATCCAATGCTGTTCTTGACAACTATCATCACCTTGGTGACGCCGCCTCAGCCACTGACGGACTCCCATATAATCCCAATTTGGGCCCTTATGAAGTAGCTACTGATGGTAAATCAAGCGGTGTAAAAGATGATTTATGGGCATTTACAAGCCGTAATCCTGGACTCGACCTTGAAGCCGCCAGTATGTTTGCCGCAGCAAGTAGAGCATTAAAAGGCTATAATGACAGTCTTTCTACCAGAGCATTGGAACAGTCAAAGCGATTATTGAAAGAGTCAACAGAATTATTAGCCAATCGGCAGAAAGATAGCCTCAGTTTGGGTAGGCGTGGGAGATCTGATATTGCTACCAATCTTCAACTCTATATTTCAACTGGTGAAAAACAGTATGTTGATAAATTCCAAGAACTTTTATGGCCCGTACTCGACCGTAACATTACGCTTTATCTGCTGACTGCATTGGATGCAATACCTCATTTGGACGCATCCTACAAAGGAAAGCTTCAGCCATATATAGTAAAGTATAAAGCATATATCAATAACCTTGAAAAAGATAATCCTTATGGCGTCCCGATTGGTTTACGTAACTGGGCAGGTAGCGGAGATGTAGTAAACTTTGGTACCACCATTTGTTTTGCCAGTAAATATTTCCCTGAAATTATTGACGGAAGCCATGCTTTTAAAGCTGCTAATTGGCTGTATGGCTGTCATCCGTACCATAATTATTCGTTGGTGGCAACGGTGGGTGCTACACGCCCAAAAGCAATGTTTTACGGTAATAACAGAGCTGATTTTTCTTTTATACCGGGCAATCTTGCTCCAGGCTTATTATTCAGACAACCCGATCATTTTGAAAATTACGACGACTGGCCATTTTTTTGGGGACAAAATGAGGGTACAATTGGAGGGAATACACAGTATTTAATTTTTGGCTCAGCATTTAAGAATTTAGTAAAATAAAGCAGCTTCCATTTCAATGTATTGAAATTTTAATTCAAGTAATAAGTTCATCGACTGTATGCTTATTACTTGAATTCTTTTTGAGCAGAGTCAAAAAAAATTAGAACAACGGGAATAAAGCAAAAACGCACAAATAAAGCTTATTTGTGCGTTTTGTAATTCTAAGTGAATTATGTAATTGTAGTCCGTACGGGAATCGAACCCGTGTTTCATC
>JANPGQ010000005.1:0-2636 GCA_031423975.1 Cytophagales bacterium
TGCCTCCAACTCATATTCAGCAACCCAAATAGAAGCCGCAAAAATGTGGATGAAGAATGCCCAAGAAGCTGATATTCAGAAACTTGTCAGAAATATTATTGCGGGATTGCCAGGGAGTGAAGAGGCTTTTACCATCGAAGAATTTGCGGAGGTTTTGAAAACGTATGATAATATTGACGATGCTACTTTACGTCAAAATCTTTACGCATTTTTGAAAGAAATAACGCCCGTAGCTGAACAGGCAGGTGTTTTATTAGCTATTCACCCCGACGACCCACCGTTTCCGATATTGGGTTTGCCACGTGTAGTAAGTACTGAAAGTGATGCAAAACAATTGCTCGAAGCCTACGAAAGCAAGCACAACGGATTGTGTTTCTGCACGGGCAGTTACGGTGTGCGTGAAGACAATGATTTGGCGGGAATGATAGAAAGAATGGGCGATAGAATCAATTTTGTCCACTTGAGAGCTACGAAAAGAGATGAATTAGGGAATTTTTATGAAGCCGACCACTTGGCAGGAGACGTAGATATGTACGCTGTAATGAAGGCATTAGTAACCGAACAAAAACGGAGAATTGCCGAAGGAAGACCTGACTATAAATTACCTTTCCGCCCCGACCACGGACACAAAATGTTAGATGATTTGAACCCCACTAAAAAGACTAACCCAGGTTACACCGCCATTGGAAGGTTGCGAGGTTTGGCAGAATTGCGGGGTTTGGAAATGGGGATTGAACGGAGTTTGTTTTAAGGGATTTATTGACATTTTGAGAAAAAGCCTTTCATTTCACATTAAATTAAGGGCTTTTGGCATTATGTGTATTTTATCAATTATTTTGCAAGAAAATTTCAAACATCTGTAATTATGAAACGCCCGTAGTATAAACGAAAAATATTTATTTTTAACAATTAAATGATACATTATGAAGATAATTAACTACATTTTTCTTTTTGCAATTTTATTTTTCTTTACGAATTGTTCGCCTAAAACATCAACTACTGAACCAAATGAAAAAGCCCCTGTTAAAATTTGGGACAAGACTCTCGGGGAGGTTGAAATAAGAAGTCTAACCACCACTAACGATGGGGGCTATATGGTAGCAGGTAATACTTATAATACGAATAACAATCCAGATTACGGAATTATAAAAGTAAGTAGTGAGGGGGTGAAATTGTGGTTTAAAACTTTTGGTGGCGATAAATATGATTTTGCTACATCTATAATATCTACATCAGATGGAGGGTTTGTCATTGCTGGTTCTTCTACCTCAGGTGTTTCGGGCGATAAAACTATGGCAAACAAAAGCAATATAAAACCTGATGAAAATCCTGATTATTGGATAGTGAAGGTTGATGCTAATGGTAAAAAAATGTGGGATAAAACATTTGGAGGCAATAAATCTGATTATGCTCAAACTATAATATCCACTTCTGATGGTGGATATATAGTAGGTGGAAAATCAGATTCAGATATTTCTGGGGACAAGTCAGAGATGAATAGAGGTGTAGGAAATGATTATTGGATAGTAAAATTAAGTAGTGATGGTCAAAAAATTTGGGATAAAACTATTGGTGGAACTTCTAATGATGAACTAAATTCCATTACTGTTTCCAATGATGGAGGTGTTGTAATTCTTGGCACTTCTTTTTCTACTGTTTCGGGTGATAAGACGATTACGACAAATAAACAAGGCTCAGATTATTGGGTCGTAAAAATTGATGATAAAGGTCAAAAACTATGGGATAAGTCGTTTGGAAATAATAATACTAATAATGATGCAAAATCTATAATTACTACTGATGAAGGTAGTTATATTCTTTCTGGCACTACTCAAAATGCGGAAAAAAATGGTTTAAAGGGTATAAGTGAAGTTTACATTTTAAAAATTAATAGTTTTGGTGAAAAAGTATGGGATAAAACTTTAGGTGGTATTCCTAATGATAGAAGCTCTGTAAGAACTGTGATTAATACCAAAGATAATGGCGTTATTATAGGGTGTGAATCAGATGCACATATTTCTGAAGATAAATCAGAAGCAAATAAAAGTAGTCAAAATTATTACACTGATTATTGGATTATAAAATTAAATAAAGATGGACAAAAAAAATGGGATAGAACCATTGGTGGAGATAGTCATGATATTCCTGTTTCAATTGTTAAAACACCAGAAGATAATTTTATTGTTGCTGGTTGGTCATATTCTGGAATCTCTGGGGATAAAACAGAGGCAAATAAAAGCCCATACACCACTTGGCTTGTAAAATTAAGTTTTCAATAAACGCAAGACCATATGAAAACAACACAAATAAAGTATAGAAAAGCTTTTAACAGGCAGGTAAATCTTGCAAAAGAAAATAAATGATGCAAAAGAATTTGTTAAAAAGATTGATTGGGTACAATTTAACAAGGTTATGAAAATACCTAAAATCATTGATACAAGCTCTCATTTTCCCAAAAGCCTATGAACTCTTCGTGGGCTTTTGTAATTTTGTGATCTTATGGCACTTATCGGTTCAGACATACAACAAGCAAAATTATTTTTATCAAAAGGAGAGGTCGTTGGGATTCCTACCGAGACTGTCTATGGATTGGCGGGTAATGCCTTTGATATTGAAGCAGTTAGCAAGATTTTTGA
>JANPGQ010000006.1:0-2611 GCA_031423975.1 Cytophagales bacterium
AACGATAAAACGAGTCAGGAGACCTGCCATTAATCATTCTTGTTTTTTGCCTACGGACGATGGGCGGATTCGAGCGTTCGATTATCTCTTTTTATGTAGATTTAAGGTTATTATTTCAGTTGAGGGTGTTTTCACGCTCTACCAAATAAAATCCCTTATTCCCTACTTCCCAAATCACAAAATGTTTAAATCATTACAGAAAACCATTTTCATGGCAGGCTTATGTCTATCTACGAGTATTTATGCACAAGAAAGCATAAAAACTAAAAATTTAGAAGAAGTCGTTGTTACGGCTAACAAAACCGACCAAAAACTGTCTCAAACAGGAAAAGTAATTACCATTTTATCAGACTCTATTCTGCAAAAGTATCAATCTCAAACCGTTACAGAATTATTGACTCGTCAGGCTGGATTTATGATTGTGGGTTCGCAAAATACACTCGGTACTAATCAAGACGTGTATTTACGTGGAGCGAGTACAGGAAATACTCTTATTTTAATTGACGGAATGCCCGTTTATGACCCTTCTGGAATTTCGTCAAGTTTTGATCTCAATATGATTACCGTTGCAGAATGTGAGCGTATTGAAATCTTGAAAGGAGCTCAATCAACGCTTTATGGTTCTGATGCAGTGGCTGGAGTCATTAATATTTTTACCAAAAAAGGAAAATCAAATCAACCAATTAGTGGTAGTGCTTCGGTAAATGCGGGTTCTTATGGAACATACAGAGCAACTGTTGGTATAAACGGAGCTTTCAACAAAGGTTATTATAATGTTCAGTACACTCGTTTGCAATCAGATGGTTTTTCGGCAGCGTTCGATAAAGATGGCAATAAAGGATTCGATAATGACGGAATTCGTCAAAATAATATCTTAGCTAATGTTGGATATAATCTTACGAAAAACCTTCAAGTAAAGTTTCGTACTCTAATTAGTGGCTACAAAAACGATGTTGATGCGGGTGCATTTGCCGATGAAAAAGATTATACCATCGACCAAAAATTCAAAATGTTTGCGTTGGGTTTAGTTCATAATTATACAAAAGGCAAATTGACGTTTAATTACGGATATAGCAAAAGCGAGAGAAGCTTTTTGGATGATTCTACCTCAGTAGAAAAAGGAGCTTTCAATAAGTATGTTAAACAATTTTATGGAGGCGATACACACTATGCAGAAATCTATAACTCGTTGAAAATTAATGATAATTTTGAGTTTGTAGCGGGTGCAGATTATCGTTTTGCTAATACCGACCAAACTTATGTTTCATATAGCCAATACGGAAAATATGCTTCACCAGCTCTTGGGGCGGATACTGCCAAAACCAATATTTTCAGTGTGTATGCTTCGGGATTATTGAAAACAAATGCTGGGTTTTTCTTAGAATTGGGTGGACGTTATAATAGTCACTCTTTATACGGTAGCAACTTTACCTATTCTTTTAATCCATCTTATTTAATTGATGACCAATTGAAAGTTTTTGTCAATCTATCTTCTGGTTTCAAAGCTCCTTCGTTATACCAATTATATTCTCCTTACGGAAATAAGGGATTGAATCCAGAGAAATCAGTTTCGACCGAAGCAGGTATTCAAGCCTTCTCGAAAGATAAAGGTTCAAACATTAGAGTATTGTATTTTGATAGAAATATCAAAGATGCGATTTACTTTCAATCATTATCAAAATCACCTTACGGACAATATATCAACTTTGATAAACAACATGATTTTGGTTGGGAAGTTGAAGGAAAAACACAAATCGGAAAGGTTAATTTATGGGCAAACGTAACGCTTTTACAAGGAGCAATCACTACGCAAATTGCCAAAAAAGATACTACTTACAACAACCTTTTCCGTCGTCCAGAAAGCATGATTAACTTCGGTATTGGTTATTCGGTTTCTTCTAAATTGTATGTAAGCACCAATTTAAGAAGCATCGGAAAACGTATTGAATCGGTTTATGGCAAAGGGCTTGTTACTTTATTGCCCTACACAACGATTGATTTTTATGCAGAATATAAATTCACAAAAACCATCAAGGCTTACGTGGATTTGAAAAATATTACTGACGAACAGTATTTTGATGTTTACGGCTATAATAGTCGAAGATTTAACTTTATGACAGGTCTTAGTATAACGTTTTAGTAATCTATAAATTCCAACAACCATGAAACAGACATTAAACCCCCGTTTTTTAACGCTTTTATTCTTTATTTTGATAATGGCTATTATTAGAATTCTGAATGTTGAAAAATTGACTTCTTTCAACGAATATACGCCCTTGGGAGCTATGTGTATGTTTGGAGGAGCTTATTTTACTAATAAATGGAAAGCCATTTTGTTTCCGTTGGGGATGCTTTTGGTAAGTGATTTGGTGATAAATCAAGTAGTTTATCATGGTAAATATGGTATTATGTATAGCGGTTGGGTTTTTATATACCTAATATTTGGGCTGATTACATTTTACAGTAAACAAATTTTACAAAAGATAAATGTAAAAAATATTTTTATAGCAGCTATTTGTGCGGCAGTTGGGCATTGGGTTTTGGCAGATACGATGGTGTTTATTGGTGGCGGTACCGACATTCGCACGATGCTTCCGTTGAGTCGTGATTG
>JANPGQ010000007.1:0-7824 GCA_031423975.1 Cytophagales bacterium
TAAATATATATTATTTTTTACCAAAAGTATATCTTAAACCTACATCAATAATGCCAGTTGAAGAACCAGTCAAGCCCGCATTGAATCGGTTAGTGTATCTAAGTCCTACTTTTAAATTTTTAGAACCTGCTTCTATTTCTGCTAAAACTCCGTATCCAGAACGCTCAAAATCTTTGTTATTGGTTAAATCTATTGTTCTGCCTCCTACTGTTGCTGCTGTTAAGTAAGAATACATCGCTCCAGTACCAATACTGAAATTCTTCGAGAAATTATAGTGCAGTATCGCAGGGATTTCAATATTTCTTAGCGTGGTAGCATTCGCTACTCTCGTAACTCTATAGTCAGCACTGAGAAGATAGCTAAAATTCTTTAATCTATTTATCTCAAATCCTATACCTGCCGAATACCCTGTACTTTCATTGGTTGTATTTCCAGATGCTTTCATTAATGCCTGAGGATTGCCTTCATGTCCATGTGGAACTCCACCTCCCAACTCATCTTGAGCAATGATTTTAAAAGAAAATAGAAAAAGTATTATTAAAAATCCGAGGGATTGAATAAGATTTTGATTTTTTTTGAATATTCGTGTTTTCATGTGATTTTTTAAATTATTTAGTTTTCAATAGCAAATACAAGGCAATATTGCATTTGTAACCCTTTGTCGAAAAATATTTTCAAAAGAAAACATTGAGTTTTGATATAATTTATGAAAGATAGTATTTTTAGGTAAAACCCACTCTAAATTTCTTTACTAATTCCTTAATATTTATTCTCTTTATTGTTAGAAAGTATTTTGCCATAAACTCTTTCAATTTCGCCTATACTCTTTCAAAATTTTGGCTATCTTTGTAAACCTACCTCAAAAACCATGAGTTAATATGATAAGCAACAAATTTTAAGAAAACGAATAAAGAATGAAATTAACTTTTTGGGGAGCTGCAAGGCAAGTAACAGGTAGTATGTATTTACTGGAATTAGATGATGAATATAAAATTCTGATTGATTGCGGAACAAATATGGAGCGTGAGATTGATTATTCTTTACCGCCCGAAAATAAGGCATTTTTTCCGTTTGAAGCTTCACAAGTAAACCTAATTCTTCTTACACACGCACACATTGACCATTCTGGTAATATACCTATGCTCTATCGTGAAGGCTATGAGGGGCAAGTGCTTTGTACCTCACCCACAGCAGATTTAACTAATCTTTTGCTCCATGATTCTGCAAACCTGAATCTCAGAAAGATTAAACAAGCGGAGGGGGATAGTAAGAAAAAGAAGAAAAAGATGGACAGATTGCTCACCAAGGGCGATTTATACTTGCAAAAGGACGTTGAAGATGCCATGTCTAATTTCGTAACCATTGCATTCAATCAGCGTTTTAGGGTTTCGGATACGGCTTGGGTTACGTTCATCCCAGCAGGACATTTGTTGGGAGCGGCTCATATTATTTTGGAAGTAAAGGAAGATGGAAAAACAAAATCAATTTGCTTTTCGGGCGATATTGGTCGTAAAAATTATCCCCTTCATGCCGACCCAGCTTCAGAAGTGCCAGCAGTAGATTATTTGCTTTGCGAAACCACTTACGGAGCCAGATTACACGAAGACAAAACTTCTCCCGAAGATGCCCTTGCCGATGTCATTCAACGTACTTGTATTGATATTCCAGGACGCTTGATTATTCCTGCCTTCTCGGTTGGGCGTACTCAGGCACTCTTATATACGCTCAATCGCCTATACACAGAACGGGGTTTTCAGCCCATCAAAGTGTTCAGTGATAGCCCATTAGCGTATGCTTCAACTCGTGTTTATCAAAAAAACCTGAACCAGTTGAACAAAGAAGCCAGAGACTATCAGAAAGAAACTGATTCGCTTTTTGACTTTGAAAACTTGACCTATATCCAATCCGAAAAATCAAGTAAAACTATTTCCAATTATGGTGAGCCGTGTATTATCATTTCAGCTTCGGGCATGATTTCGGGTGGGCGAGTGGAACAACATATTGCCGCCAATATCAACAATACTTACTGTACTATTTTGTTGGTAGGGTATGCCTCTGAGGGTACTTTGGGCTGGCGATTGATGAATGGACAAAAGACCATCAGAATCAAAGATACCGAACATCAAGTATTGGCAAAAGTGGAGAAAATAGACGTATTCTCTGGACACGGCGACCAAGACGACTTAATTGCTTTTGTAAAAAAGCAACCAAAAGATAAACTCAAAAAAGTATTCCTAATCCACGGAGAAATGGAAAGTATGGAAGTGTTTAAAGGTGTTATTGAAAAAGAAGGATATTCTGGTGTTGAGATTCCAGAATACGGACAGACTTTTGAATTGTAAATACGGCAAATATTGCCGTGAATTAGACGTAGCACGGCAATCTTTGCCGTGTCGATTATCAAATGCACGGGAAGGGATTCCCGTGTTACGTGTATGCCCTTAATCACAAACGATGCAGTAATCTTAGGTATTCTTTTGGGAATTATCTATTTCACTTTTTATACCTCATCCCTCCAAAATCGTTTTTGGCAACGATTCTACGTTTTCTTCCCCAGTATCTTGATTTGCTACTTTTTGCCAGGATTGCTCAATACTTTCAATATTATTTCGGGCGAAAATTCTAAACTGTATGATGTAGCTTCAAAATATTTATTACCCGCCTGTTTGGTATATTTTACGATAAATATTGACTTTCAAGCCCTCAAACGTTTAGGACCAAAAGCAATTATTGTCTTTTTGGCGGGTTCGGTGGGCGTAATGGTGGGCGGTCCAGTTTCTTTATGGATAGTAAAATCAATCAGTCCAGAAACCGTTGCGGGTGATACTTGGCGTGGATTGGCAACCATTGCAGGGAGTTGGATAGGAGGGAGTGCCAACCAAACCGCTTTGAAAGAAGTCTTTAATCCATCGGCAGAAATCTTTTCTCAGGCAATTGCTGTGGATGTTCTCACGGCTGAATTGTGGTTGGCTTTATTGCTTTATGGCGTAGCAAATGCCGTCAAAATTGACAAATGGATTGGGGCTGATACATCGGTAGTGGATGAAATTAGAGAAAAAATGGAAATGGAATACGCTGATAATCAACGAAATCCATCATTTCAAGACTTATTGTTGATACTATTTGTAGGTTTCGGAACTACGGCTGTTGCTCACGCCTGTGCGGATGGGATTGTTCCTTTTATTGAAAATAATTTCCCCAATCTCAAAAAGTTTAGTCTCACTTCATCATCGTTTTGGGTAATATCCTTGGTAACACTTTTTGGCTTGATTTTATCCCAAACAAGGGCAAGAGAAATTGAAAAGGTGGGGGCTTCAAAATTTGGGAGTTTATTTCTCTTTATTCTCATTGCTACCATTGGTATGAAGATGAATATTGCTACTGTTTTGGAAAAACCTCAATTGTTTTTAGTAGGAATTATTTGGATGTTCTTTCATGCTTCCTTTACGCTGTTAGCCGCCTATCTCACAAAAGCACCCTATTTTTTTACCGCAGTGGGTTCACAAGCCAATGTTGGAGGAGCTGCCTCGGCATCGGTTGTAGCGGCGGCTTTTCATCCATCATTGGCTTCCGTGGGTGTTTTGTTAGCAATTTTAGGATATGCACTTGGTACATATTTGGGCTATTTAACGGGCTTAATGATGCAATGGGTAATGTTATGATTCCATACCTTTTTTCAATCTACTCAACGATTGAGGAGTGATACCCAAATAAGAAGCAATAATATTTTGAGGAATTCTGGTCAAAATATTTTGGTATGAATTTAAGAAACGTTTATATCGGGTAACAGCGTCATCATTCATCATTGACCGTAAACGGTCTTTTGATACAATATAATTAATGTCGCTAACCTTTCTTCCCACACTTTCCCAAGCATGATATTTATTGAAAAGTTTCATCAAATCATCGTGCTTGATATACAAAACTTGTGTGTCCTCTAAAGATTCCAAAAAATCCGTTGATGGACTTCGTGAAATAAAACTCGAATGTTCGGTAAAAATATTATTCTCTCCACAAATGACATACGTTTTTTCTTTACCATTTGGCATACGATGGTAGCTTCTTAAAAGACCATCAATGATAAAATAGAATTCATCGCAAATATCGCCAGCAGATAAGACTGTTTCTCCCTTTTTGAAGGATTTATGATAAATAAATGGTACTAAATTGGCAAAATCTTTGTTGGTCAAGTTTTTATCAAAAAAAGTAAACTTCTTTTGCAGAGCGGTAATTTCGGGCGGAAATTTCATTGTACTACTGATTAGTGTGTTATTAAAATAAGAACGTAACAATTAGGCTGCTATAATAGTTTTGTTATAGAGTTTTAGCTTTCGTGTTATCTTTTTCAAAGTTATGGACGTATTTTTGTATTTACATTGTATTAACTTCAATTTGAAGTTTAATTAACAGAAAAAACTGGTAAAGTACCATACCATTAAATAAATAAAGTGAAGAATATCCGAAATTTTTGCATCATTGCACATATTGACCACGGTAAAAGTACCTTGGCAGATCGTTTAATTGAGTTTACTGAGACTGTTTCCAAAAGAAATATGCAGGCTCAATTGCTTGATGATATGGATTTGGAACGTGAACGGGGGATAACCATCAAGTCGCACGCTATTCAAATGAACTATCATTTCGAGGGCGAAGACTATGTTTTTAACCTGATTGATACGCCTGGTCACGTTGATTTCTCTTATGAAGTTTCTCGCTCAATTGCTGCTTGCGAGGGTGCTTTACTCATTGTAGATGCTGCCCAAGGTATTGAAGCTCAGACAATTTCAAATCTTTTCTTGGCTCTGGGGCATGACTTAGAGATTATTCCTGTCTTGAATAAAATTGACCTCCCTGGGGCGATGCCCGAAGAAGTTACCGACCAAATTGTAGATTTGTTGGGTTGTGAGCGTTCAGACGTTATTCATGCTTCGGGAAAAGAGGGTATTGGTATTTTTGATATTTTACAAGCCGTTATTGCCCGTATCCCAGCCCCCAAAGGCGACCCTGCTGCACCGCTACAAGCCTTGATTTTTGATTCTGAATTTAACTCATTTCGAGGTATTGAGGTAATGTTTCGGGTTTTTAATGGTGAAATCAGAAAAGGGGACAAAGTAAAATTTGTGGCTACGGGTAAAGAATATTTTGCCGATGAAATTGGAACACTACGTTTTGAAAAAGAACCCAAAAATGTGGTGAGTACAGGCGATGTAGGCTATTTGATTTCGGGTATAAAAGAAGCAAAAGAAGTAAAAGTAGGCGATACCATCACGCACCGAGATAGACCATGCAAGGATTTTATTGAAGGTTTTGAGGAGGTAAAACCCATGGTTTTTGCGGGTATTTATCCCGTTGATACTACTGAATTCGAGGATTTGAGAGATGCAATGGGCAAACTCCAACTCAACGATGCTTCCTTAGTTTGGGAGTTGGAAACTTCAATGGCTCTGGGCTTTGGTTTCCGTTGTGGTTTCTTGGGAATGCTGCACATGGAAATCGTACAGGAGCGTTTGGAACGTGAATTTGACATGACCGTTATCACGACTGTTCCCTCGGTGAAATTTAATGTGAAATTGACTAACGGAGAGGAAATATGGGTTTCAGCCCCTTCTGAATTGCCAGAACCCAATTTGATAAATTACGTTGAAGAACCGATTATTAAAGCACAAATAATCACAAAGTCGGAATACGTAGGGGCAATTATGAAATTGTGTTTGGATAAACGAGGAATGTTGAAAAATCAAATTTATTTGACCTCCGACCGTGTGGAATTAAGTTTCGATTTGCCCCTTTCGGAAGTAGTTTTTGACTTTTTTGATAAACTAAAAACCATTTCAAGAGGTTACGCATCACTTGACTACGAGTATAAAGGCTACGAAGAAGGCGACATGGTAAAACTCGACATCATGTTGAATGGTGAAAGAGTAGATGCTCTTTCAGCCATTGTTCACCGTGATAAGGCTTATGATTGGGGAAAACGTCTTTGCGAAAAACTCCGTGAATTATTGCCAAGACAGCAATTTGATATTGCCATTCAAGCAGCCATCGGGCAGAAAATCATTGCTCGTGAAACTGTAAAAGCGTTAAGAAAAGACGTAACTGCCAAATGTTACGGTGGTGATATTTCCAGAAAACGTAAATTATTGGATAAGCAAAAGAAAGGTAAAAAACGGATGCGTCAGGTAGGAAATGTAGAGATTCCACAAGAGGCATTTATGGCGGTTTTGAAATTGGATTGATTTTTATAATTCTTATCAACTTCCCGAAAGATTATCCGATAATGGATATTATTTCGGGAAGTTTTATTTTTGTGAACGTTATAGAATTAAATTCACATCGAAACCATCGCCTTAATCACACCACTCTCTGGATTTAGCCATGATTCAAAATTATTTTTAATTTGCTCAAAATTAACTCGGTGGGTAATGTAATTGGTGGGGTTTATAAATCCTTCTTTCATGCAATTGATGACGTGTTCAAAGTCGGCACGAGTGGCATTTCTGCTACTCATTAAGGTACTTTCTCTTTTGTGAAATTCGGGATGATTAAAACTAATATCGCCTTTCTGTAAGCCTACCATTACGTATCTACCACCGTGTGCTAAAAACTGAAAGGCATTATTGATGGCTTTCAAGCTGCCCGTAGCATCAATAATTACGGTTGGCATATCTCCATTCGTGATTTCTTGGAGTTTTTCCAAGGCATCTTCTTTTGTTGGATTTATGACGAAGTCGATATTCAGTTTTTCTTGACAAAAAACTAATCGACCATCATTGATGTCCATCGCAATAACCTTTGCCCCCGCAATTCTGGCAAACTCCATAGTGCCTAAACCAATTGGACCAGCTCCCACAACCAAAACATATTCGCCCGTGATGATGCCAGCTCGCCTAACGCCATGAGCTCCAATTGCCAAAGGTTCTACCAACGCCAATTCATCAAAACTCAATCCGTTGCCATGCACCAAACTATAACTCGGCACTGATAAATATTCCCTCATGCCACCATCTATATGCACCCCACAGACTTGAATATTGACGCAACAATTGGGTTTCTCTTGCCGACAAGCTATACATTTACCACAATTGAAGTAAGGAATAAAAGTAACAGCTTCACCGTCAGAAAATCCTTCAGCATCGGTTTTTACAATGGTTGCGGCTAATTCATGCCCTAATATTCTGGGATAATTAAAGAAAGGTTGTGTGCCTTCGTAGGCGTGGAGGTCGGTGCCACAAATGCCAATTCTTTCAATTTTTAACAGGGTTTCACCTTCATTAATAAGGGGTTTGTCAATTTCAGAATAGTCAAATTGATGCGGTATTGTGCAAAATAATGCTTTCATAATTTTAGAAATATATCTTCAGGTTTAAATAAAATAATCTATACTTTTTTTACTTCATAACCTTTCCATCCAAAATAAAATACTACCAAAAAGCAAAGCAATGGTACAATATAAGCGAATTGGATGCTTCCACTAATATCAGAAATTCTGCCCATGATTAAGGGGAAAATTGCTCCGCCCACAATTGCCATAATCACTAAGGAAGAACCTATTTTGGTATCGTCTCCGAGAGATTGTACACTTAATGAAAATATGGTTGGAAACATGATTGACATAAAGAATTGAACTGCAATTAGAGCATAGACTGACAACATTCCACCCATAGCCACAACTACCGACAATAAAATTAGATTGATAAACGCATAAAGTGCCAATAGACGATTTGCGGCTACATATTTCATCAAAAATGTACCAATAAATCGCCCAATAATGAAGCATAATAGGGCAATAGCTAAGTAATTGGCGGCTGATTTTTCTCCAATTTC
>JANPGQ010000008.1:0-6758 GCA_031423975.1 Cytophagales bacterium
AAAACCAAGCCGATACGCCCGAGAAGTGCCTTTGGTGAACCCTGCCGTACAACAATCTCTTTTGGATTTAGCCCTTTTTGCACAAGTAGATTTTGAACCTGTTAAGAATGTAACGGCCATGTTGGGCTTGCGTTATGATGCCACAATTTTCTTTAAACAAGGAGACGTCAACCCGATGACGGAGAGCAAATTACTGATAAAAACCAATAATACTCTCGCAGATTACAACAATATTCAACCCAGATTACAATTGACTTGGGACGTAAATGGTCGTCAAAAAGATATTGTTAAGTTCGGAGGAGGGATATTTTCGGCTCAACCAGTTTCTTATTTACAATTGAATAATATCCAAAATAGTGGTACAATTGTAGGTTCAATTGATATTTCAGGTGCGGGTGTGCCAAGTCCCGATTTTGTCTCTTACCGCAATGATCCAAGCACTACACCAGGCATTCCCAAAGGTTCAAGCTATGTTTCAACTATCAATGCAGTGAGTGATAATTTTCAAGTACCTTCTATTTATAAACTCAACTTTTCTTACAATCGTTTTTTCAGTTCGAGATTTAGAGCAGGTGTAAATCTATTGTGGTCAAAAACTGTTAATAATTACGTTTATTACGACCGAAACATCGTTGACCAACCTTATTTTACGCTCAGCAACGAAGCAAATCGTGGTGTGTATGTTCCTGCCAATACCATTCCCGCCAACGGTTCGACAGACTGGACAAAAGGTAGAAAATCAACCGAATTAGGACGTGTTTTGGAGTTGGAATCTACGGGAAAATTAGACCAAATGGCAATTGTGATTGATGCCAGTATGAAACTTGGTAAAGACGGATATTTTACAATTGCTTATACCAAAAACGATACAAAAGATAACAGTTCATTCAATTGTTGTGTAGCGAATACCTCAACTTTTCGCCCCGTGGTTGATGACCCAAGAGACCAAACAGTTTCTTATTCAGACGACCAGTTTTCGGATAAATTAGTAATTTCAGCGGCAACTCCTACCGTAAAAGGCTTCCAATTAGGAGCAATCTTTAATGGCGTTGGCGGTACTCGTTACTCATTTTTAGTGGGTGGAAACAAAAGTATCAACGGTGATTTTGTGCTAACCAACGATTTGGCCTACGTTTTTGACCCTAACGATGCTAAAGTACCAGAACCCATCAGAAAGGGAATTCAAGGATTATTGGATAATGCAGATGTAACCGAAAGTGTTAAAAAATACATCCGTGATAATATCGGAAAAGTTGCCGAAAGAAACGGAGGAGTAAATCCATTTTACTACACCATTGACCTAAGATTGACCAAAGATTTTAAGTTTTTAAACAAACATAATATAGCTCTTTCGGCAGACTGTTTCAACTTTATGAATTTGTTGGATAAAGAGCAAGGTATCAGCTATAATCATGGAAATGTAAATCTGGTTTCGATGGTAGGATTTGACCAAGCTACCAAAAATTATACCTATAACGTAGAGACAGGTGCGGGCAGAAAACTCTCAACCGCAGGAGGAACACCGTGGAGAATTCAATTAGGATTGAGATATTCTTTTTAAATTTATGGTTGAAATAAAGTAAAATAAATTGGGGTTAAAATAGCACGAATATTTCAGCTATTTTAACCCCATTTATGTTAGTTGACACCCTTCCCTTGTATCAGCATAACTATAATTTACTTCCGATGAATATCTGACCCGCCCGTGGCATTTGAACTCACAACTCGGGCATTTCCTTTGTGATAAACATCACTTCCACCCGTGGCTGAAATGCTGATTTCTTTCTCTGCCCACACGTAAGCATCTGAGCCACCCGTAGAAGAAACACTACAAAAACTGGTACGTAAGTCACTGGCTTTCAGGTCACTACCTCCTGTAGAAATGGCTTTAAATACAGTAGCAGTTCCTTTCAAGATAACGTCTGAACCACCAGTTGTGGCACAAATCAATTCGTCGGCATCCAAGTCTAATTTAATATCTGAACCGCCCGTAGCTTTTAAATCCAGTTTGATTAAGTCTAATTTCCCTTCCGAAAAAACGTCTGAACCACCCGTTGCTGAAAGTCCTGTCAATTCTTTCACGGTAATATAAACATTGACGGCTTTGTCGTTATTCCAATTAAAATCGAAATTGAACCAGCCTTTTTTATCTCCTGCATAAATTTTCAAAACATCCCCCTCTTTTTCCGTTTTGATTTTCGACATCTTATCTTTATCCGTTACTACTTTTACGGATTCTACGTTGCCTTGTTTCAAAAAGATATTAATTCCACTCGAAGATTGAATGGCTTTGAAGCCCGAAACATTACGAATTTCTTCGGTTTTTTGAGCATAAGTATTTGTTAAACAGATACTTAGAAATAAAATAGTTAAGGTTTTAGCTAAGGTTTTCATGGTTTTTTGTTTAAATTTTGAACGATATAAAGATAAGATGCGATTGGATGTGAAAAGGTTGCACCGCACAGGTTGCATCTAACATAGTTTCTGTTTTTATGGTCTTACATCCCCCCTGCCCCCTTCAAAGGGGGAATTTCTCAATTCATAATTCATATCTAAAAATAACATCTATGAACGTCACATTTTTTTAAACTGAATAATCAGTGCAAATCCGTAAAATTAGTGGTCTAAAAACAATTACGAAGGGAAGGAAATCTTTCCCATCGAAACCGAAGGAATTCCTTTTCTTGAACCAAAATCCGACTCCCCTCCTGCCACAGTTTCGTTGGCTAAGATAGCAAACAATACAGCTTCTTTGGCATCGCCAGAAATACCTAAATCGTTGGTTTTTAGAAAATTACAGGTTAATAATTCTTTTAGATTTTCTACCAACAAAGGATTGTGCATTCCTCCGCCCGAAAGATAAATATTAAATTCCTGAACCCGATAGTTTGTTTTTGAAATCGCAAAATTAATGGCTTCGACAATGGTATCAGCACTAAAACGAGTCAGCGTTGCCAAGAGGTCATTGATGGAAATAGTTGAGGTATCACTCGCCTTTTGGGCATCATGTACATATTGAATACTAAACAGTTCTGGACCAGTAGTTTTGGGGAATGATGCTTTGAAAAAATCATCCGTTTTCAAAGCCTGTAAAAGTGCTTGATTGACCGTTCCTTGTCGGGCAATTTCGGCATCTTTATCATAAGCCTTTTCGGGGAAATAATGCCTTGTGAACGCATCAATCAGCGTATTGCCCGTGCCTGTATCTGTAACAAAAACCTCTTCTGGATTCATAGTTGCGGGTAAATAGGTAAAATTGGCAATACCGCCCATGTTGAGCATGATGCGGTTTTCGCCCTTTTCTCCAAAGATAAAATAATCGCCATACACTGCCAACGGAGCTCCTTCGCCCCCTGCGGCTACGTGTTTTTGTCGGAAATCTGAAATAGTGATGATGCCCGTTTTTACGGCAATATGGTCGCCGTCTCCAATCTGTAAAGTAGCATTCGGAAATTTTTCTTGTTGGTGCAAAATTTTGGGGGCGTGCATGACCGTCTGCCCGTGTGAGGCTACTAAATCAATCTCATTTGGTGAGATATTCCAGCGGTTCAGACAATCCAAAATCATCTCAGCGTGGAGCGTTCCAATCCATTCATTTAACAAAGCAAGGTGCTGAAAATCAATGGTTTGTTTCGCAAAAACCTTTCTGATTTCAGTCTTGATTTCTTCGGAATAATCAACGGTATCAAAATTCAGTAATTTTACTTCCGTCTCTTCGCTTGAACCCGAAAGCTCGCAAAGGGCAACATCAAGCCCATCCATCGAAGTCCCCGACATCAAACCAATAATATGGCGACTGGGCTTTTGGGCAATTTGATAAAGGTTTTGTAGGTTTTTGTTCATATTTTTCGTTAATAGTTTTTTAAAATATCCCACCCAAACCGTAAAATCAAAGCAAAAATTACGACTAAAAAGAAGTTTCTAACAAATTCATTTCCCTTCAAAATAGCCATTTTACTGCCAAAAAATGAACCAATCATATTACAAATCATCATCGGAATGGCGATTTCGTACTGCACATAACCTTCCACAATAAAATAACCCAAAGAAGAAACATCGGCAATTACATTCACGATTTTTGAAATGGCGGAAGCCTTCAAAAAACCGTAACCAATTAAGCTCACGAAGCCAAAAACCAATAAACTTCCCGTTCCCGGCCCCACAAAGCCATTATAAAAACCTGCCGATGAGCCAATCATCAAACCATAAAGTGGGACTTTGGCAAGTTCAAATTTCAGTCGTTCGTCTTGTCCTAAATCTTTCTTTTTGAAGGTATAAATCGCAATGGCAGTCATTAAAACCAAAATAACAGGTTTTAGGATTTTTTCATCAACAATATCAGAAATTTTTGCGCCTAAAAATGCCATAACACCCGCCCCGATGCCCGCATAAATAACGGTTCGCCATGGAATTTCTACCTTTTTGGAATATTGATAACCTGCCACTGCTGTACCCATAAAAGACGAAAAACGGTTGGTGCCAATGATGCGGGGAATTTCAAAATGAGGAAATAAAATGAATAAAGCAGGCACTTGCACCAAGCCTCCTCCGCCCACAATAGAATCGACAAAACCCGCCAGAAGTGCCGCAAAGCACATTAATAGTAAATTATAATCCATGTATTTAATTTAGTGATTGTTGAGTTGTGATTTAGTGATTTTATATACGTGCAAAACTAAAAAAGAATCCTCCGAATAAAGATATTCAGAGGATTCTTTTTCAATTATTATGAGGAACTACGCACTATTTGGCGGAATCCTGCTCCAATATCCATAGCGAGGGATTTAAATCCCTCGCTATGGATATTGGAGGGTATTTATTTTCGTAATTAATGTGTCCGCCAAATAATACATAGTTCCCTTATTCTAAGATTAAGCGCACTTACCTTTCACATTTTCTTGAATAAGAAATTCTCTAACGGATGTCCAATGAATATTTTTATAGCGGTCATTGGCATGAGAATTCCTTTCAGCCCGTCCTTCCATCATGTCTCGCATATATTGCATTCCTTGCCATGCAGGATAAAGTTCGGTACTATTTTTACCGAAAAATTTCGCCACTTTGATAATGGTATTAATTAACCCGATTCCTCCAGGTCTCAAAAATCCAAATTCCAAACCCGTTATTTCAGACATAATTTTTTGTACATCATGGGCATCAACACTATCACCCGCAATTCGTAAGTATCGAGGCGTATTTTCATCCAAAGCCACATGAGCGGTAAATTCAGCTACATTGTATGTGGTGGTCAAATCCATTTTTATGTTTGGATTTCCCCAATACAAAATCCTTTTCAGTTTGAATAAAATAAGAGGCATTTCGGCAGTAAGTAAATCCATAAACGCACCATTGAAAATAGTAGTTGCTTGTATGGGAGTGTTATTTAAATAGGCGTGAAACTCTCTTCTTAAATCTAAATTTCTATTTTTTCCGTCCACTAAATTGGTAAAATCAAGCGAGTAATCACTGGGAATGAACCGAGGGACTTTTGCCTCAATGGCAGCATCTAAGAGGATTTTCTGCGTATCAATAATAACGTCTCTTAGTCCAGAAAGGGCAGAAATTACACAATGTACATCTCTACAAGCATTGACGATTTCGTCTTTATTGTTCATATCAACCATGAATATTTTTACGCCTTTTTGTTCAAGTTGAGCTATTTTTTCTTGATTAGTTTCTCGTCGAACTATTGCTCGAATTTCCGCTCCCTTTTCCGTTAAAGCAGTCACTATTTTATAGCCCAAATTGCCCGTAGCTCCTGCTACCAATATTATTTTGTTCATTCGAAAGCATTTTTAAAACGTATTCATTGCACTATTTAAACTATAAAGCCCTCAAACTGTTTGTTCAAGGGCTTTATAAATTTGACTGATGAATGCTGAGAATGTAAAAGTAGAGTGAGAAAAGACGTTAAACGAATACACTAAAGTGAAAATGTGGGGCTTATCGTTGTTGTCTGTGTCTCCACAGACAATCTGAGTCCTAAGTTCGGTTGTCTGTGAAGACCCAGACAACAGCAGTGGTTTTTTAAACTCATCGACTCAAATTTATATTCATTCGGCGTGATGTATGAGTAGCGGTCTGACTATCAGACAAATCAAAATTTTCAAACACTAATTCAAACTCATGGACTTAAATCTATATTCATTTGGCGTGATGCCTACTTCTTTTTTAAATAATCTCGTAAAATAAGGCGGATTTTCAAAACCTAATTGATAGGCTGTTTCGGCAATGGTATTATCGGAACTCAATAATAAGTTTTTCGCCTCATCAATTAAGTAAATATGAATATGGTCCAAAGCGGTTTTGCCCGTTTCTTGTTTCAATAAATCACTTAAATATCGAGCGGAAGTGTTTAACTGAGAAGCCATCACCGTAACCGTTGGTAAGCCTTCTTTTTGCAATTTTCCTTCTTCAAAATAACTATTCAAGGCATCGTTAAATTTAGAAACCATTGAACCCGCCAAAACGGTTCGATTCATAAATTGTCGCTTATAAAATCGTTGGGCGTATTTCAGAATTGAATCAAAATGCGTGAGAATAATATCTTTGCTAAATTCATCTTGATTCCCTCGGTATTCCAACGCTATTTTATCGTACAATTCCCACATAATTTGCTCTTCGGCGGGCGATAAATGTAATGCTTCGTTGATTTCATAATCAAAATAACCGTACTTTTTGATTTCGTTATGCAGTGGATTTCCCGACAAATAATCCTCATGCACGAAAATTACAAAGGCTTTTTCCGATAATTCTAC
>JANPGQ010000009.1:0-5911 GCA_031423975.1 Cytophagales bacterium
GAAAGAAAACCATACGGTGAGCGTTCAGAGAGAAAACCATTTGATGGAGAAAGAAAACCATACGGTGAGCGTTCAGAGAGAAAACCATTTGATGGAGAAAGAAAACCATACGGTGAGCGTTCAGAGAGAAAACCGTTTGACGGAGAGAGAAAACCTTATGGCGAGCGTTCAGAGAGAAAACCGTTTGATGGCGAAAGAAAACCTTATTCATCAGATAATAGAGGAGAGAGAAGAGATTTTAATTCTGGTGAGAGAAAGCCATTTGACGGAGAAACAAAACCTTATGGCGAGCGTTCAGAGAGAAAGCCTTTTGATGGAGAAAGAAAACCTTACGGAGAAAAAAAAACTTTCGGCGATAAGCCAGAAGGCAGATACGATAAGAAAGAAAAGACCGTAGGTTCGGCGAAGGCAAATTTTGGAGGAGATAATCTTTTCAAAGCCCATCGCCCAATTGAGCAATCAGAGAAATGGACTCCAAGCTATAAATTGGACCAATATAAGGAATCAGCCCCTAAGAGCGTACAACGCAAAATGGTAGCTTCTGAAAAGAAAAGTGCTGAGGTTCGTTTGAATCGCTATATTGCCAATGCAGGAATATGTTCACGTCGTGAGGCGGATGATATTATCAAAACGGGTGAAATCAGAGTAAATGGAACGGTAGTTACAGAAATGGGCTACCAAGTACAACCTGGCGACATCGTGAAGTACGGTAATAAAAAGTTGAATCGTGAGAAAATGGTTTATGTTTTGGTAAACAAACCAAAAGATTTTATCACTACTACCGAAGACCCTGAAGAACGCAAAACAGTGATGGATTTAGTGAAAAACGCTTGCGAAGAAAGGATTTATCCCGTAGGACGTTTGGATAGAAACACTACTGGTTTGTTGCTTTTGACCAATGACGGTGAATTGGCGGATAAATTAACCCATCCTTCCAACGAAATCGAAAAGCTCTATCAAGTAGAAATTGATAAGCCTTTGACCCAAGAACACCTCGATTTAATTTTGAAAGGTGTAACCCTCGAAGACGGTGAAATTAAAGCGGATGAATTGGCAATTGTTACGCCAGACGGCATGGTGGTTGGCATCAAAATTCACTCGGGACGTAATCGTATTGTGAGACGTGTTTTTGAATCATTAGGATATGAGGTCCTCAAACTTGACCGTACAACTTTTGCAGGTTTGACTAAAAAGGATTTGCCAAGAGGTTCATGGCGTTTTTTGAATGAAAAAGAAGTAGTGAAATTGAAGTTTTTTAAATAAGAATTTATAAGTAAAAGCCCCAAATATTTGGGGCTTTTTGTATTAAATTACCACAGTAATATGATTGATTATTACAAAACAGCCCTAAATCTTTTGATTGAAATTTTGAAAGATGAAGGTTATGATAATTGGATTAATTGGCTTAGGGAGGATATTCGTTTGTGGGAAACTGAACATACAACCGAGCATCATTTGCGGGCTTACGGAGGTATGGGGTCGTTTAATGACGTAGTGATTGGAAATAATGATACGATAGGTTTGTGGAAAAGTAAAGTATTTGGGACTATCCAAACGCTTGCTTATAGCTTGGCAAAAGGTAATATTACAACCGCTTCATTGAAAGAAAATTTTTACGGAAATGAACCTACTGAAATAAGTGGTTGGCGATGTAGAAATTGTGGAAATGCCATCATTAATGATCGAAATACTGATATTTTTATGGCTTCCTTTTTCATTCCAAAATTCTTTGTTAAATATCTCAAAGAAGAGAACCTTTCTGGGATATTGGATATTGAGAAAATGGTACTTTCAGAGGAGGTTATAACCAAAAGACAAGCGATAGAATCCTTGATAAAAAATACAGGAATAGCCTTCTCCGAAACAAATGATTGGCTATGGACTTGCCCGAAATGTGGCAGTAACGAAGTGTGTTCATATAGATGGCTTATTAATGAAGACGATTCAACGCTGACCGAGGCAGATGATAATTTGGAGATTAAGAAATTGAATTAAAGGTATTAAATTTGCTTTTGATAGTCAATGTATTGTAATATTGTTTGATTAAATCTTTAACCCCTAAATAATTGTAATATATCGGGATTAGTTATTAGTTAATAGTTATTTGATACTATCAACTCATTAACCATTAACCATTTTACAGTTCGATTCCTCTTTATGGAACACAACAAAAACATGGACAAAGCCACCGCAGCGGGTCTGCTGGTAGCAATGGGAATTATTTATGGCGATATTGGTACTTCGCCTCTGTACGTAATGCAATCTATCATCGAGAAAGATGCTATCGACGAACGTACTGTATTAGGTGCATTATCATGTATCTTTTGGACACTTACTCTTCAAACAACAATCAAGTACGTTATCCTGATTCTTCGAGCGGATAACCGTGGTGAAGGTGGTATTTTGGCACTGTTTGCCCTCGTTCGGAGACACGCTAAATGGCTAACCGTTCCTGCTATTATTGGAGCTGCTACTTTACTTGCCGATGGAGTTATTACACCTCCTATTTCAGTAGCGGGTGCCGTAGAAGGACTTCTAATGATTTACCCAGACCTCAGAACAGTTCCTATCGTGATTGCCATTATTACGGGTTTATTTATGTTTCAAATCTTTGGAACAAAAATTATTGGTCGTGCTTTTGGCCCCGTTATGCTCGTTTGGTTTGGAATGTTGGCTTTCTTTGGTACTTATTGGATTGCCCAAGACTGGACTATTTTGAGAGCTTTATCTCCATACTATGGGTATCAGATGTTAACCAATCCGCACGGTGGAATAAGTGGTTTCTGGACATTGGGAGCAGTTTTCTTATGTACAACGGGTGCAGAAGCCCTTTATTCAGACTTAGGGCATTGCGGTCGTGGAAATATTAGGGTTAGTTGGATTTTCGTAAAAACGGCTTTATTACTCCAATATTTTGGACAGGGAGCTTGGTTATTGGCTCATAATGGAGAATTATTGAATGGCAGAAAACCATTTTTTCAACTCATGCCAGAGTGGTTCTTGATTTATGGAATTGTTATTGCCACCGCTGCCGCAGTTATTGCCAGTCAGGCTTTGATTTCAGGTTCGTTTACGTTGGTTTCAGAGGCAATACGCTTAAACTTTTGGCCCAAAGTACGTTTGCACTACCCTTCTGACCAAAAGGGACAATTATACGTTCCGAGTATGAACATCTTTTTGTGGATGGGATGTATAGGAATTGTATTATGGTTTAAAAAATCGGATGATATGGGAGCGGCTTACGGTTTGGCAATCACCATGACCATGTTGATGACCACTACGCTGATGGCTTATTATCTCCACATCAAAAAATTTGATATGTGGTGGATAGTAGGATTTATTCTTTTGTATGGTAGTATAGAAGGGGCATTTTTAGTCGCAAATCTTAGCAAATTTGTACACGGAGGATACGTTTCATTAATAATGGCATTTCTGATTATGGGCTTGATGGTGGTTTGGTACAGAGCCAATATCATCAAAATGCGTTTGACAGAATACGTTAAATTGATGGATTATATTGAGCCTTTGAAGGAATTGAGCCAAGATATGAGTATCCCAAAATATGCAACCCACTTAGTTTTTATGTCGAATGCAGCTCGCACGAGTGAAATCGAATCGAAAATTATTTATTCCATCTTCCAAAAACGCCCAAAACGAGCTGATATTTACTGGTTTGTCCACGTAGATACTTTGGATGATCCCTATACAATGGAATATAAGGTAAACGTTATCGAACCCGATGATGTGATTAAGGTTAATTTCAAATTGGGCTTTAAGGTAGAACAAAAAATTAATCTCTATTTCAGAAAAGTGGTGGAGGATATGGTGAAAAAAGGTGAAGTTGATATTACGTCAAGATATGAGTCTTTGAACAAGCAAAATGTGATTGGTGACTTCCGTTTTGTAGTGTTGGAAAGATTCCTTTCGTTTGAGAATCAACTTTCGTTGATTGAAGGTATGATTATGAAAGCCTATTTCTTCATCAAAGATTTCACGCCATCAGAAGATAAATGGTTTGGTTTAGATACTTCCGCCGTGAAAATCGAAAAAGTACCTTTGATTATTCGCCCTGTTGAGAATGTTAAATTGAAGCGGATTGAGTAAACTATGAGTGATGAATTATGAGTATTTTTAGAATAATATTTTTTACTCATAATTCATCACTCAAACCTATCCCCTCAACCTATCAATCTGTCGAGGTACAACATCAATTGCCTTCTCCACTACCTTTGGAGCAAGGGGTTTTACTAAGGGGTATAAATAAGTATTAGCCGTTTCTGTTGTAGGAAATTTAATACCGATAGAAGTAATGAGCCACAGGAAAATACTAATGCCAAAAGCCCATGTGAATGCCCCCACGATAGCCCCTGCAAGAGAATCAAAACTCCCGAAAACGGTATAGCGAATAGATTTACGCAAAACCCAACCTAATTTATTTATCAAGAAGACAATCGGGAAAAACACTGCCCCAAAACCGATGTAGGGCATTAGTTTTTCAGTAAGGCGGTTGCTCACATAAGGCGAAATCCAGTCGGAGGCATAACCCAATATTCTAAAACCAATCAGTACCGAAATCACGAAAGCGGCAATGGAAATTACCTCTACAATGATACCCCGCTGATAACCAATATATGCCCCCCAAAGCGTTGGGAGAAGGATTAAGATGTCTATTAACTTCATGTAGCGATAAGTGGTTAGAGATAAGTGATGAGAGATAAGTAATTGTACTCAAAAACTTATCTCTCATTGCTTATAACTCATCACTAAAATTAAGACAAAAGTGCTTTTACCATCGCAGAAACCACTTTTCCATCCGCCAATCCCGCTAATTCTTTGGTAGCAACGCCCATCATTTTACCCATATCTGAAGGAGCAGATGCACCCACACGAACTTTTATTTCTTCCAATTTAGCTCTGATTTCGTCTTCTGATAATTGTTTCGGTAAAAATTCCTCTACAATCGTCAATTCTATTTGTTCTTTCTCTGCCAAATCTTCACGACCTTGCGTTCTGAAAATATCCAAAGAATCACGGCGTTGCTTGGCAGCTTTAGTCAAAAGTTTCATTTCAGCGTCTGCAGAAAGGTCGCCCACTGTATGAGTTCCAGAGGTTTCTTCCAACAAAATCAAAGCTTTGATGGCACGAAGTGTACGCAAACGGTCTTGGTCTCTGGCACGCATAGCATCTTTAATGCCGTTTTCAATATTGGTTTTTAATGACATAATTTTATTTGAATATATGAAAATGTATCTTTGAATAGTAAAAGAACAATATCAAGCTGATGTGTGTTCTTTTCACAAAGGTAATAAATATCGGTTATCGGTAAACAAATGACAAAACTTAGTGTAAACATCAACAAAATAGCCACACTTCGTAATTCGAGAGGTGGCAATAATCCAAATGTAGTAAAGGTAGCCCTCGACTGCGAGCGTTTCGGAGCGGAAGGAATCACCGTACACCCACGTCCCGACGAACGCCATATTCGTTATCGTGATGTGTTTGATTTGAAGGAAGTAGTTACGACAGAGTTCAACATTGAAGGCAATCCTATCGAAGCAAAATTTGTGGAATTAGTGCTTGCCAATCGCCCTACGCAGGTAACACTTGTGCCTGATATTTTGGGGGCAGTTACGTCCAATGCAGGTTGGGACACCATCAAATATAAGGATTTATTGACCGATTTAATCGCTCAATTCAAAGCATCAGGTATTCGCACGTCCATCTTTGTGGATGCTGACCCACGCATGGTAGAGGGAGCAAAAGCCGTTGGCACAGACCGCATTGAGCTTTATACAGAACCTTATGCAGAAAACTATTTTAAAAATCGTGAAGCAGCCATCAAAGATTTCATCGTAGCCGCTCAAAAAGCCAATGAATTAGGCTTAGGCATCAATGCAGGACATGATTTGAG
>JANPGQ010000010.1:0-9512 GCA_031423975.1 Cytophagales bacterium
CTTTACATATCTTTCATCAGTAGAAAAAGGGGAGGCACTTGTGGCTGAATTAGAGGCTTTTGGTGGAAAAGTAAAAGGCTATCGTTCGGATGCGTCTGACTATAAACAAGCCGAAGAATTAATGGCATCGGTAGTGGCAGATTTTGGCACAATTGATGTATTAATAAACAATGCGGGAATCACAAAAGATGGTTTGTTGATGCGTATGTCTGAGGAACAATGGGATACTGTAATTCAAGTAAATTTGAAATCAGTTTTCAATTTGACCAAAGCTGCTACCAAACCTATGATGAAGGCAAAGTCTGGCTCAATCATTAATTTAACCTCGGTGGTGGGTATTCGTGGCAATGCTGGACAAGCCAATTATGCTGCTTCAAAGGCTGGAATCATCGGTTTTACAAAATCGGTAGCCCTTGAATTAGGTTCAAGAAATATTCGTTCAAACGCCATCGCACCTGGTTTTATTGAAACCGAAATGACTGGTGAATTGAATGCAGATGCTACGGCAGAATGGACAAAATCAATCCCTTTGAAAAGAGGAGGGCAACCCGAAGAAGTGGCTGATGCCTGTGTTTTCTTAGCTTCAGATATGTCAAAATACATCACAGGACAAGTGCTTCAAGTGGATGGTGGAATGTTAACTTAGGGATTAGGAATTAGGGATTAGGGATTAGGGGTTAAGGTTTGGAGATTCGGATTAGACTTTGGCGAAAATTAGCTTTTATTGATTTAGACGTATGTTACTTCAAAATATCTTGCTCAATTTTCACATCCATTATGTAATCCTAATTATCTAATCTTTAATTGCCCTACCCCTAACCCCTTACCCCTAACCCTACTTCCTAATTATATGAAATTCGATTTTCTTTTTCAATCTTCTCCTTGGTTTGTGCCGCTTTGTTTGTTGGTTGGAGGGCTTTATGCTTTTGCACTTTATCAAAAAAATACAAATTGGACTAAAACTCAAAACTATCTGATGAGTGCCTTTCGGTTCTTGTCGGTGAGTTTGTTATGCCTCTTGTTGTTAAATTTTCTGATTCGCCAATTGACACAGACTACGCAGAAGAAAACGGTAGTTTTTGCTTTGGATAATTCTCAATCTATGTTGGTTGCGGGTCAAAAAAATCTGACTGATTTAACGGCTAATTTATTGAAACTGAAAGAAGAATTGACCGCCGAAGATTTTAATGTTTCTTTTTCATCTTTGGATGATGAAACCAATCAAAGCCTTGAAAATTTAAAATTTAACAAAAAAACCTCTGACCTTTCGGGTATGCTTTCGGGCGTAAAAAATGCTTTTGAAGGTGAGAATCTAACGGATGTAGTTTTGATTTCAGACGGCATTGCCAATCAAGGGCTTTCACCAGCTTCCGAAAATTTTAGTTTTGCGGTTCATTCCATCGGTTTGGGCGATACTATTCCTAAAAAAGACATTGCCATCAAAGCCGTATATGCCAATAAAGTAGCGTATTTGGGTAATAAATTTCCTATTCAAGTTGATGTTTCTTCTTTTGGTTTTTCTGGAAAAAGTGCAAATGTATATTTGAAACAAAGCGGAAAGATTTTAGAAAAACAGTCAATCGTTTTCAAACAAAATGATGACCTCAAAACGGTATCTTTCAATTCTACTGCCAATCAAATTGGCGTTCAGCATTTAGTGGTTGAAGTGGATGTCTTGAGCGGTGAATTCTCAAATCGCAACAATCGTCAAGATGTTTATTTGGAAGTAATTGATGGCAAAGAGAAGATTCTTTTGCTTGCCCTTGCTCCGCATCCAGACGTAAAAGCCTTGAAAAGTATAATCGAGAAAAATGAAAATTATGAGTTAGATATTAAGATTCTAACTGAAAATTCAAGCCCTGATATTTCATCCAAACCCTACGATTTATTAATCCTTCATCAACTTCCAGATTATTTCAATACTTACGCCAGTGTCTTCAAACCACTGATTGATAAAGGCACACCAACGATGTTTGTATTGGGCAATCAGTCAGGGACGAGTTATTTGAATCAACTGAATCAAGTGATGCAAATAAGTTCTCAAGCGGGGCAAAGTGATAAGGTAACAGCGGCTTATAATCCCAACTTCAAAGCACTGAATTTTGAGTCTGAAAAGATGGAAATTATCAAGAAATTACCTCAAATTTCCGTTCCTTTCGGTGAGTTTAAATTATTGCCCAATTCAGAAGTTTTATTGTATCAAAAAGTAGGGGCTGTGCAAACGCAGAAGCCACTTTTAGTAGTGAATACGGGCGTGAAGAAATCTGCCATCTTTACGGGTGAAGGCTTATGGTCTTGGCGATTGGAAGAATTTCAAATATCTGATAAACAGGAAGTTGTAGATGATATTATTCTAAAAACGTTACAATATATTTCTGCCAAAGATGACAAACGTAAATTGAGAGTTTATCCTGTAAATACCGAATTTATCTTGGGAGAAAAAGTCGTTTTTGAGACAGAAATTTATAATGCTATTTACGAAAAACTCTATAATTTACTCATTAAATTAGAAATAAAAGATGAGAAAGGGGTAGCACGAAATTTTACCTATACCACCACTGCCGACAATACAAAATTTGAATTGAGTTCGCTACCTGCGGGTGTGTATCGTTATCGTGCGAGTACCACGGTTTTGGGCAAAGCAGAACTTTCAACGGGTGAATTTGTGATTAAAGATGTACAATTAGAAAATCAAAATCTAACTGCTGACTTTGACGTTTTAAGGCAACTGTCAAGCAAAACAGGCGGCAAATTTTTCAAGAATAATCAATTTGCAGAAATCAAGAAAACGATACTGAATCACCAAGTGCCAGAGAAAATTGACGCTACCGAAGATTTGAAAGAAATGATAAGTTTGCGTTGGTTTTTCTTTTTGATTTTGGCGTTAATGACTGTGGAATGGGTGATGAGGAAGTATTTGGGAGGGTATTAACAATTAAAAATATGAATATAGGAGATAGAGTACGCCTCATGCGAGGTCGTGAGGAAGGAATTGTTACAAAAATATTAGCCAATGGGCTTATTGAAATAGAAATTGAAGATGGTTTTTCAATTCCTGTAAAACACTCTGACGTGGTAGTTATTCACGAAATGGAACAAAAAGTGTTTAATCCCACACCCACTTCACGGATTGAGCCACAGGTTACCGATAGGCGTTCATCCACGAATGAAATCTTGGCAAATCGGGGAATTTATATGGCTTTTGTGCCTAATAATGACCGTGAATTATCCCAATATCTTATCAATAATACGGATTGGGAAATGCCATTTATGCTTTCAGTTGGCTCAGACCCACACCACAAAGGTTTGGCGGCAGGTACTTTGAAAGCAAAAACAACCCTTAAAATTCAAAATATTTTGGTAAAGGATTTTGAAGAATGGGGAACGTTTACTTTTCAAGGTTTTTTGTTTCGTTTGGCATTTATGAAACTGCCTGAACCAATCATAAAAAAACTGAAATTTAGGGTAAATACATTCTTCAAAAACAAATCAAAAGCCCCTCTATTAAATCAAGATGCCCATCTTTTTCAGTTGGATGCTGAAGACTCTGTTACGCCCGTAAATCTAACGATTGACCCTGCAAAAATTATAGAACAGATGTTTGAAAAGCAAGCACCTATTCCAGTGATGACTTTACCCACGAAGCCTTCATTATCAGTTGATTTGCACATCGAAACCCTTACGCCAGACGCTTGGGCAATGACAAATTCTGAAATAATGAACCTCCAAATGTCCACTTTTGAACGCCAATTTGAAGCCGCTATTGCCAACGGCATGGACGAAATTATTTTCATTCACGGAGTTGGAAACGGAATTTTGAGGGATAGCATTCATAAACGGCTTTCAGGGAATAAAAATGTTCAATACTTTGAAGATGCCCAAAAGGAGAAGTTTGGCTACGGGGCTACTAAAGTGAAAATAAAGTAAGGATTTTTTTGTATAATTCATTGATTATTAGTAATTTATACTTATACTGTTACTAAAAGACTAATACAATGAAGACAACATTTTTACTAATTTTGTTGCTTATAGTTTCGTATGGAGGACAAGGAGCAACTGATACTTTTATTGCGGCGGGTACAAAATGGAAGTACCTTGATAATGGAACCGACCAAGGAACGGCTTGGCGTGCAAACTCTTTTAGCGATGTGGCATGGGCAGCAGGAAATACAGAATTGGGTTATGGCGATGGCGACGAAGCAACTGTAGTGAGTTTTGGAGGAAATGCTTCTTCAAAATTCATTACCACTTACTTCCGAAAGGCTTTTAATGTGGTAAATCCAACCAATTATTCAGCCATTACTTTTGATTTATTGTTGGATGATGGTGCGGTGGTGTATTTAAATGGCGTGGAAGTTTATCGACAAAACATGCCCGCAGGAACTATTTTATTCTCAACCTTAGCATCTGCTGCCGCTGGCGACCCAGGCGTTCCCGCTGAAAATGCTTGGACAACCATTCCTTCAAGTCCAACCTTGCTAAGTGCTTTACAAACGGGTCGAAACATAATAGCCGTTGAAGTTCACCAAAATTCTATTACCAGTTCAGATATTAGTTTCAACTTTAGATCTACTGGTCAAACAACGCTAACATCCTATATTGAAGCCAATAATGTTGCTTGGAAATTTCTTGACAATGGAACAGACCAAGGAACAGCATGGCGTGCAACGGCTTTTAGTGATGCTACTTGGGTTTCAGGAAATGCGGAGTTGGGCTATGGAGACAATGACGAAGAAACTATGGTAAGTTTTGGGGCTAATGCCTCTTCAAAATACATTACAACTTACTTCCGAAAGGCTTTTACTATTGCTTCAATTCCATCATCCCTGTCCTTAGATTTAGTTTGTGATGACGGTGCGGTGGTTTATTTGAATGGTGTTGAAGTTTATCGACAAAATATGCAATCTGGAACTATTTTGTTTTCAACCTTAGCATCCGCAGCTGCAGGAGACCCAGGTGTTCCGAGTGAAACAGCTTGGACTGCAGCAACCTTAAATCCAGCTTCATTGGTAGTTGGCAACAATGTAATTGCCGTAGAAATCCACCAGAATTCCATAACCAGTTCTGATATTAGTTTTAATCTAAGATTAACTGATAATAATTCATCAGGTCCAACGCCCGTTGTAACCAGAGGTGCGTATCTGCAAATGCTTGGAACAAACTCAATAACTATCAGATGGCAAACAGATATTGCCAGCAATAGTAAAGTTGATTTTGGCACAACAATGTCTTATGGGACAAGTGCTTCAAACGCAACAAACACTACTGAGCATGAAGTACAACTGACTGGATTGACGGCAAATACAAAGTATTTTTACCGAATCGGCACCAGTACCACATTCATTCAAGGAACAGCCAGTAATTTCTTCAAAACAGGGATTGCCTCAAATGCAACCAACTTTACGGTTTGGGCAACGGGTGATTATGGCGTGTCTTCGGGTGGTTTTCCTGACCAAATAGCCGTTCGGAATGCTTATCAAACTTATGTGGGTGCAACACCCGCCGATTTTTGGCTTTGGCTTGGTGATAATGCTTATAATTCGGGAACTGCAACAGAATTTACCAGTAACGTATTCAATGTCCATGCCGATTTGCTCAAAAGCCTTCCATTTTTTCCTTCGCTTGGTAATCATGATTATGCCAATGTAGGGTATTTACCTACTAATCCCAGCAGCACTGCAAGCGGTACTAATTTTGAATATTTTAGTGCCTTTACCATGCCGACCAGTGCTGAATTAGGAGGTGTCGTGTCTGGTACAGAAAAATATTATTCATATAATTATGGCAATGCACATTTTGTGGTTTTGGATAGTTATGGCTCTTTAAATAATTTGGGGAGTGCCATGTATAATTGGGTACAGAGTGATTTACAAGCCAATACAAAAAAATGGATAGTTTGTTATTTTCACCACCCACCCTACACAAAAGGTACGCACGATAGTGATTCGGAAGTTGAGCTAATTGATATTCGTCAAAATATTACTCCACTTTTAGAATCCTTTAATGTTGATTTGGTATTGTCGGGGCATAGTCATGTTTATGAACGCTCCTATTTCCTCAGAGGACACACGGGGCTTGAAAACTCCCTTGTATCAAGCATGATTCTCAATAATACTTTGGGAAATGTTTCTCCTTACTATAAAAAATATGCTACTGGTGGTGTTGGCACGGTGTACGTTGTTTGCGGGAATTCTGGGCAAGGGGGAATTGTTGGCGTGGCAGGCTCTTGGCCTCATGATGCTATGATTAAACACGATAATTCAACTCGTGGGTCAATGTTAATGACTTTTGCTGCTAATGATTTATCCGTTAAATTTTTAGACATCAATGGAGTAGTTCAGGATGATTTCAAGATTGTGAAAGAAGATTGTCCTACAGTTGGGGGTATCCAGTCTCAGCTTTCGGGTGATTGGACAAATACCTTAACGTGGGGTTGTGGCGTAGTACCATCAGCTACTACCAATGTAACTATCAATCAAGGTCATACCGTTACGATTAATGCCATCACTCCTAACGTGAAAACACTAACAGATAAGGGAATTCTTAAATTTTTGAATGGAGGAAAAATCAAGGTTAATAATTAAAAATAATCTTTGAATTTATACGTGGCAAAGTTCAGCATTACAAATAGTTGAACTTTGCCACGTTTTGTTTTTTATGAAATATCAAAACGTATTTATATTTTAGTCTGATATTACACGTTAATAAAATGACAATTCCAGTATATTTGTAAAAATAATAGCCGATAAAAATTCTTATTCACGGCTCATTACCCCAAAATGAAAAAAACATTAATAACCCTAACTTCAGCCATTATTCTTCAAGGCTGTGCCAGTTCAAAACCAAGTACAAATTCTTCCAATGGAGTAGGAGCAGTTGCTTCAACAACCGTTACGCAGTCTAACCCCGAAGCCCCCAAGGAATCATATCTTTATAAAGGAAAACAAGTGGAAAAAAATGTTTCGACAATCGGAATACCTTTTGAAATCACAATGGCTGATGTAGAACGTCAGATAAATGCCAACGTCAAAGATTTGGTTTTTGAGGATAATTCAATGGATGATAATAATTACGACAATTTCATGTGTAAGGTCTATAAACGTGATAATATTGTTGTAACCACTCAAAATGAGGCTTTTACCTTCACCGTTCCTTTGAAAGTTTGGGCAAAAGTGGGTTATAAAGTCATGGGAATGAGTATTCCGCCACAAGAATTAAATTTTGAATTTAATGTAAAATTTGGCTCAAAGTTTTCCATTGCTCCAAATTGGGAAGCTAACGTACAAAGTTTTCCGATTGGGTACGATTGGATAAAAAAACCGACGGTTCGGTTAGCGGGCTTTGATATTTCAGTGGCTGGATTAGTGGAAAGAGCCTTAAATTCAAAGCAAGACGCTATTTTAAAGGCTTTGGATGATGCCGTTCGCAAGAATGTGGAAATCAAAAAATATATCGTTCAGGCTTGGAATACTGCCATGCAACCCTATTTACTTTCCGAAAAATACCGTACTTGGTTGAAAATTACGCCCACTGAATTGCAAATGACTCCGCTGACATCGGTAAATAATAAAGTGAAAGCCACCATCGGAATTTTGGCATATACCGAAACCATCACGGGAGCGAAACCCTTATTTACCCCCGTAATTACGGTTCCTGATTTAAAATTAGTGAATCAAATTGCGGATGATTTCAAAGTAGGAATTATTGCTGAAATCCCATTGAGTGAAGCCGCAAAATTGACGGGTGATACTTTGGTTGGGCAAAATTTTTCTTTCAAAGATGGGAAATACAACGTCAAAGTAACTGATATTGATGTGTATGGTGATGGCGATAAAATGGTCATTAAATCAGGTTTGGCTGGAAACATCAATGGTAAAATTTACTTCAAAGGGACACCCGCCTACGACCCTGCCACGAAATCAGTTTTCTTAGATAATTTTGATTACGACTTAAAGACTAAAAATTTCTTAGTTGGGACTGCTAATTGGTTGTTTCAAGGCGTGTTTACGAAAAATATGAAAGAAGCAATGACTTTCAATATCGGCGGACAAATTGACGACATGAAAAAACAAGTGCAAGCCAATTTGAACAAACAAGTTTCAAAAGGCGTAACTCTCAATGGAAGTGTATTAGAATTGACTCCTGATAAGGTTTATATGACTCCTAATTCCATTATTGCGGTGATAAAAGCAACGGGGAAATTGGATATAAAAATTGATGGATTGTAGAATTTACTTTTGCCTATTACTAAATAATGTATTCGTAAATGCTTGATAATCATTTAAAAACATATATTTGCAAGGAGAATGATAAATAATCGTTCTCCTTTTTTTATCGCTAACTTTCCCAAACTCAATCAGTATGAAACCATTTACTACTACTTCTCGTATTATTCAATCAATCCTTTTATTGCTCATTATTCCAAATGTGTTTAGCCAAAACTTTAATCGTGTAGATGTAACAGATAATGCAAGTTTAGTAGGTTCTTACAACGTAAGATACGGAAATGGTGCTGGTTCCTCTATGACTGGAAATACATCTACATTTAATTCAAATAATGCATTTATAGGTTATGGTGCCGCAGGAGGTGCTAATGGTAGTTCGTCAGGGCAAAACTCTGGTAATACAATGGTCGGGAGTTCGGTTGGTATCAACAATACAACAGGTTCATATAACACATTTTTAGGTTTCTCTGCTGGGTTCTTTAATAAAACAGCAATCAATAATGTTTTCGTTGGTAGTGGTGTTGGTACTGGATCGAGTAATGTTTACACCGCAGGCGGAAATAATACAGGAATTGGCTCAAACAGTTTAAGCTATCTTACAACTGGTACAAACAACATTGCGGTAGGTAATAATGCCATGAGTGGGGCAAGCACTTATTTCTTAACGGGTACTTATAACATAGCTATGGGTGATTATGCAGGAAAATATCTAACCACTGCCGATAATAATATTCTCATCGGAAAGTCGGCAGGATTAGCTTCAACAACAGCCAATTTAACGGGTGATGCTAATATTGCCATTGGACAAGAGGCTGGGTATAAATTAAGCACTGCTACCAATAACCTACTCATGGGTTTTAGGAGTGGTTATAATCTAAGTACCAGTAGTAGTAACTTGTTTATTGGCTATCAGTCAGGTTATTTTCAAACAACTGCCGTTGGTGCTAATAATACTTTCGTAGGTAATAATTCGGGGCTTAGTAATGTTTCAGGCATCAATAATACCTTTTTAGGTCAAAGTGCAGGTTATTATTATAAATCTAATCGTAATACAATTGTTGGTTCAAATGCTGGATTGGGAGATGCAGGAAATACTTCTGCCGATGATAATACTTATCTTGGATTCAGTGCTGGAACCTATTGTTACGGAGGCAGTAATACAATTTTAGGTTCTTATGCAGGTTTCGGTCTGGGTTCAGGAACTTCTAATATTTTTATTGGAAGAAGCACAGGAACGACCACTTCATCTGGATTTAGTAATGTTTTTATTGGCACTTATGCTGGTGC
>JANPGQ010000011.1:0-15618 GCA_031423975.1 Cytophagales bacterium
TAAACGTTGGGAGAAATTCTTTTATGTTTTCACGTATATCACCCAAGGTTCATCATTTCTGAGTCCGAAGGCTTATGGAATTATGCACCGTTTGCATCATGCCTACGCTGATACGCAACAAGACCCCCATTCACCCAAATATTCGTTGAATGTGTTTGATATGATGTGGAAAACCAAAATTATTTACAACGATATTCTTAACGATAGAGCTGATATAGAACCCAAATTTACCAAGAATGTACCCAATTGGATGTTCATGGAAAAATTAGGCGCATCGTGGGGTTCTCGCTTATTTTGGGGAACGTTATATACTTTATTTTATCTAAAATTTGCTACCAACGCTTGGGAATATCTCTTGCTACCCATTCATTTCTTGATGGGACCCGTACACGGAGTTATCATCAATTGGTTTGCTCATAAATATGGCTACGTCAATTTTGTGGTGAATGATACCGCCAAAAATCTCCTGCCCTTCGACTTCCTGATGATGGGTGAATCCTACCATAATAATCATCATAAATTAGGCGGTAGAGCCAATTTTGGCATAAAATGGCACGAATTCGACCCTACTTATCCCGTTATTTTATTGCTCAATAAGCTTCATATCATTAAACTAAAACTGAATAACGACTTGCTTTATATGTAAGAATCACTCTTTTCCATGATTCTCGTCATGTTTTCAGCCAGCCTTTACCTCGAATTTTGGGGTATAAATCATTCAGCAAAATGCAGATAATATTCTTTATGGTTGGGGTTAGTTTATTGATAGCCCTCTTCTTTTTCGGGGCATTTCTATGGTCGATGAAAAACGGGCAGAATGATGATTTATACACGCCATCCATTAGGATTTTACTGGAAGATGAAACAACCGAAACGCCAATTTTACCACATAAAACCAAACCTTTATGACCGATTCCACTACCATACAACACTTTAATTACGACAATCGAATTGTTCGGAATTTTGCCGTAGCTACCATCATTTGGGGCATTGTTGGAATGTTGGTTGGCGTAATTATCGCCTCACAACTATTCGCCCCCGTGATGAACATGGGCAATCAGTACACCACTTTTGGGCGTATTCGTCCTTTGCATACTAACGCAGTTATTTTTGCATTTGTGGGCAACGCCATTTTTATGGGTGTTTACTATTCACTGCAACGGCTTTGCAAAGCACGAATGTTTAGCGATGTCCTCAGCAAAATTCACTTTTGGGGTTGGCAGTCAATTATCGTTTTGGCGGCAATTACGCTACCGCTTGGCATGACGAGTTCGCACGAATATGCCGAACTCGAATGGCCCATTGACATTCTGATTACCTTGATTTGGGTAGTATTCGGAATCAATATGTTTGGCACAATTTTCAAAAGACGTGAACGCCATCTGTACGTTGCCATTTGGTTTTATATTGCCACATTTGTTACGGTGGCGGTACTTCATATTGTCAATTCTTTTGAACTACCCATCTCATTAACAAAGAGTTATATGCTTTATGCGGGTGTGCAAGATGCCCTTGTGCAGTGGTGGTATGGGCATAATGCCGTGGCGTTTTTCTTGACTACGCCTTATTTGGGCATGATGTATTATTTTTTGCCAAAAATGGCAAATCGCCCTATTTACTCTTACAAACTGTCGGTTTTGCACTTTTGGGCTTTGATATTTTTGTATATCTGGGCTGGTCCTCATCACTTACTTTACACCAGTTTACCAGACTGGGCTCAGTCGTTGGGCGTTGTTTTTTCAATCATGCTCATTGCTCCGTCTTGGGGTGGTATGTTGAATGGATTATTGACCCTCAGAGGAGCATGGGACAAAGTTCGGGAAGATACCATTCTGAAATTTATGGTGGTGGCAGTAACCACTTACGGCATGGCAACTTTTGAAGGACCACTTTTATCTTTTAAAAATGTAAATGCCATTGCTCACTTTACCGATTGGATTGTGGCTCACGTACACGTAGGTGCTTTGGGTTGGAATGGTTTTATGAGTTTTGCTATTCTGTACTGGTTAATTCCTAAAATATTTCGGACAGAATTATATTCTAAAAAACTTATCAATTTCCATTTCTGGATTGGCACATTAGGCATTTTGTTCTACGCCGTACCGATGTATATTTCTGGTTTCACACAGGGTTTGATGTGGAAAGAGTTTAATCCTGAAGGGACTTTGAAATATGGTAATTTTTTGGAAACAACCCTCCAAATCATTCCAATGCACGTTATTAGAGCTTTTGGCGGAACGTTGTATCTGCTCGGGGCAATTGTGATGGGATATAATTTATACAAAACGATGGTACAAGGCTCACTTTTGGCAGACGAACCCGCACAGGCTTTTGCTCTGGAAAAAGAATATACCGCCACGGGTAGCGATACTTACTGGCATCGTTGGATTGAACGCAAACCCATTCAACTGTTGGTAGCTTCGCTCATCGTGATTTTGATAGGTTCAATGGTAGAGTTAATCCCAACTTTTATGGTAGATTCTAATGTGCCAACCATCGCTGCGGTAAAGCCTTATACACCGCTGGAACTACAAGGACGGGATTTATACATTCGGGAGGGCTGTGTGAATTGTCATAGTCAAATGGTACGTCCTTTCAGAAGTGAAACCGAACGCTACGGCGAATATTCAAAGGCAGGAGAGTTTGTGTATGACCATCCTTTTTTGTGGGGAAGCAAAAGAACAGGTCCAGATTTGCACCGAGAAGGAGGACGTTATCCAAATTCTTGGCATTATTATCACATGAAAGAGCCAACTTCAATGTCGCCAGGTTCAATAATGCCCCCTTACCCTTGGTTGGAAGAGCAACCGCTGAAAACCTCAGATACGAAGGATAAACTCAGAGCCATGAAAACATTGGGCGTTCCATATTCCGACTACGATGTGCAAGATGCCAATGAAGTGCTGAATAAACAAGCTCAGGAGATTGCTGCATCCTTGAAAAAAGAAGGTATAAAAGTAAAATCTGACCGTGAAATCATTGCCCTAATTGCCTATTTGCAACGATTAGGAACTGATATTAAGAAGACTGAGGAATAAATTAATCATTTTCAAATCAAAATTATGTTCAAGCAATTCTTAGATAAAATCCCAGGGGCAGATGTCTATATGATAGGCTCATTCCTCACATTCGCCATATTTTTTGTGCTGGTAGGCGTGTACTTGTTGGTTGTTGATAAAAATTATATCAAGCAAATGAGCCAATTGCCTTTGGAGGACTAAATTTTAACCATATTCGACATGAAGAAAATTTTCAAAATATCCTTTTTATTTTCCCTACTAATTGATTCAGGAATCGTTCATGCCGATACACCCGCAAGTGTAGCCAAATCTTCAATAAGCGAGAATGATTTGCTACTGATACTGACGATGGGAATGCTAATTATTGTGATGTTAGTAGTGGCTTTGGTACTATTCAATATCAGTGTAGCACTCAAAAAAATGCTACCCACTCAAATGGGAGTTGATGCGGAGTATGAAAAAGACATGAACGAAAGAAGTTTTTGGCAAAAGATAGCAGGTTTACGTCCCTTGAAATACGAACAATCCATGATGATGGAACACGCTTATGATGGGATTCTCGAAATAGATAATCCTATCCCTGGCTGGTTTATGACGCTTTTTTATGGCTCTATCGTGGTGGCTGTAACGTATATTTTTGCCTATCATGTAGTGGGCGATGGGCAAATAATGACCACCGAATATAAAGAGCAAATGGCTGAAGGAGAATCCATTAAGGAGGCTTTTATGAAAAAATTTGCCAATTCCATCAATGAAAAAAATGTTACAATATTGAAAGAACCCAAAGCAATTGATGAAGGAAAAAAGCTATTTACGCAAAACTGTGTAGCCTGTCACGCTGCCGATGGTGGAGGCGGGGTTGGTCCAAATTTGACGGATGAGTTTTGGTTACATGGTGGAAACGTAAAATCAGTTTATCATACCATCTCTGAAGGAGTAGCTGAAAAAGGGATGATTTCATGGAAAAAGTCATTGAATCCACTCCAAATCCAACAATTAGCGAGTTACATATTTACCCTAAAAGGTACAAAACCCGCTAAACCCAAAGAACCACAAGGGGAAAAAGAGGATGTAGCAGTTAAGTAAAAAAAATAAAATGGCAATTGAAAATAGTGATTTAGAAGGTTTTAGAGACCAACTGTCAAATACCTCACAAATAGGTAAACGACTTTGGATTTACCCCAGAATTATTGTCGGTAATCTGTATAAATTACGCACAGTTTTTTCTTGGGTTTTGTTGGCTGCCTTGTTTGGCTTACCCCTTATCGAGACGAATGGCCATCCTCTTTTTCTTTTCAATGTTCTCGAACGCCATTTTATTTTTTTCGGAGTAACATTTTTTCCCCAAGACTTTTACTTGGTAGCCATTGGTTTGCTTACGTTTTTAGTATTTATTATTCTGTTTACGGTGGTATTTGGACGAGTTTTTTGTGGTTGGGCTTGTCCGCAGACTATTTTTTTAGAAATGATTTTCCGTAAAATAGAAAACTGGATAGAAGGAGACTACAAAGCCCAAAAAAGATTGGACGAGTCGCCGTGGACGACTGAAAAAATCTTCAAAAAAGCAGTAAAGCACAAGATTTTCTTTCTGATTTCATTCCTGATTGCCAATACTTTTTTGATGTATATCATTGGTAAAAAGGAGCTGTTTACTATCATTTTCGACAATCCATTAAATCATTTAGGAGGGCTGGGGGCTATTTTAATATTCACGTTTCTGTTTTATGCGGTATTTGCTCACGTTCGGGAGATTGTATGTATTGTGGCTTGTCCTTATGGTCGTTTGCAGGGCGTTTTGTTAGATAAAAAGACTATTGTAGTAGCGTATGACGATATTCGTGGTGAACCCCGTGGTAAATTACAGAAACACGCTGCTATTGACATTTCACCCGAAAAAATCACGCTACATGGCGACTGTATCGACTGTCATTTGTGCGTACAAGTTTGCCCCACAGGTATCGATATTAGGAATGGTACGCAATTAGAATGTGTCAATTGTACGGCTTGTATTGATGCTTGTGATATGGTGATGGACAAAATCCAAAAGCCTCGTGGACTGATACGCTACGATTCGTTGGAAGGAATTGAGAAAAAACAAAAATTAAAACTCAATTCCCGTATCATTGGGTATAGCATTGTTTTAATGGCTTTGATGGGTGTTTTTGCCTATTTATTAGCCGTCAGAACGGAGGTAGAAGCAACCATTCTCAGAACCCCAGGCTTACTTTTTCAACGCAATGAAAAAGGTGAAATTTCTAATTTGTACAATATCGAAATTGTCAATAAAACGTATCAGAATAAAGTATTTTCGCTAAAAATTAACCTTCCCCAAGCCAACATTAAACTCATGGGAAAACCCCTGACCACCGCTAAAGGTGAAATGGCAAAAGGGTCATTTTTTATTATTATTCCTGAGAAATTGATTAAAGAAAATAACACTAAGATAGAAATAGAAATTTTATCCGAAAACAAGGTCGTAGATAAGGTACAAACTTCTTTTATGGCACCCGTTCGGTAAATAATTAATCCAAAATATATGAATAGTCTAAATGCTAAAATAACGCTCAATTGGGGCTATTCCATCATTATCGTTTTAATCGTTTTTGGGGGATTTATCGGGACGATGGTCTATTTCATGACGGCTGAAAAGATTGATTTAGTCCGAGAAGATTATTACCAAAAGGAATTAGAGTTCCAAACTCAAATTCAGAAAGCAAACAATACCGCAAAACTCAAAACTAAAATCGCCATGACTTATTTACCAGAAACCGAAGAGCTAAATGTTTTCTTTCCCACTAAATTTGTCAAAGGAGAAGTCAAGTTTTTTAGACCTTCCGATAAAAAAATGGACATTGCCATACCGCTGACTTCGTTACATTCAAACCCTCTTCATTTATCTACCCATCAACTCCATAAAGGGTATTGGAAAGTTCAGATTACATGGACGGATGGTTCAAAAGAATATTTTAGCGAACAAGAATTATTTATCTAACAGCACTATGCAAATTCTTTGGACAACCGCTTTTTTAACGGGTTTTGTGGGTAGTCTGCATTGCGTAGGAATGTGCGGACCCATTGCCTTGGCGTTGCCCGTGGGTGGCATGAGTAGCAGAAAAGTTTTTCTATCACGACTTTTCTATAACCTTGGCAGAATAATCACATACAGCATCATAGGCGTATTGATGGGTTTGTTGGGGCGTTCTATATTCTTTTCGGGTCTTCAACAAGAAATTTCTATCACAATAGGCATTGCCATAATTTTATTTTTATCCCGCAAAGTATTGATAAATAAGCCTTTAAGGATATTTAATGAAAGTTTAAAAAAAACATTCTCTTTCTTTTTTCGCCAAAAAACTTTATGGTCTATGTTCGCTTTGGGCGTGGTGAATGGCTTGCTACCTTGTGGTTTTCTGTATTTAGCCGCTACGGGTTCGGTCATTGCTGGCAGTCCACTGGGCAGCATGGTTTACATGGCTTTGTTCGGATTAGGAACTGCCCCCGCCATGTTTTCAGTAGGTATGATGGCAAAATTTATGAACTTCCGTTTGAGAAAAATAATCAACCAAATTACGCCAATTTATACTTTTTGTTTAGCCGTTTTTTTGATTGTCAGAGGGTTAAATTTAGGAATTCCCCACGTTAGTCCCAATTTTGAAAAGACGTTGGACAAACAAACAATTCCAATTTGTCATCAGGTTAAGAACTCATAATATAATATCAAAAACTATGACTGAAATTTTCTAAATTGCGTTTAAAAAAATATAATGACTATACATTCCCCTACCAACGATAATCTCCGTTTTGATGCTCTTTTTTATCATGCCGCTATCGGTATTGTGATGGTAAATCGTGAATCTGAGATTCTACTGGTAAATCATTATGCCGAGGTAATATTTGGGTATGGCAAAGATGAATTGATTGGGCAGAAAATTGAGACTTTACTGCCCGAAAGCGTTAGAAGTACCCACGAAAAACACCATGAGAATTATGTGAAATCTCCAAAAATTAGACCCATGGGAACGGGCTTAAACTTGAAATCAAGGCGAAAAGATGGCTCAGAGTTTCCTGTGGAGGTTAGTTTAAGTTTTTTTGAGCAAAATGGCGAAAAATATTTCTTAGCATTTATCAACGATGTTACCTTCAAACGGCAATCAGAACAGGAACTGATTGACCAAAAAGAGAAAATAGAAAAATTAAACCAAAACTTAGAGCAAGAAGTAGTTTCCAGAACAAAAGCCTTGGTTGAAACCCTCAAAAATTTAGAAGAATCGAAGCAAGAATTAGAATTGTCCCTGAGCAAAGAACGTGAATTGGGCGAATTGAAATCTCGGTTTGTATCAATGGCTTCGCACGAATTTCGCACGCCTTTGAGTACCATTTTATCGGCGGCAACGCTCATCGAAAAATATCCTCAAACAGAAGATCAAGAAAAAAGAGAAAAGCATATCAAACGCATCAAGTCGGCAGTTGGGAATTTGACCGATATTTTAGAAGAGTTTTTATCCGTTGGAAAATTAGAAGAAGGAAAAATTGAAATTCGGAATAGTCAATTCAACCTTCCAGAATTGATTCGGGAAATCATTTACGATTTTAAAAGTATGATTAAACACGGACAACAAATTAATTATCAACATCTTGGTAATGAAATGATTACGATGGATAAATCTTTGTTACGCAAAATTGTTAATAACCTTTGTTCAAACGCCACCAAGTTTTCGCCCGAAAATAAGAGCATTGATTTACTCACAAATTGCCAAAATAATCAGTTGCTGCTAAAAGTAAAAGACTATGGCATTGGGATTTCCGAAGATGACCAAAAGCACCTTTTCGAGCGTTTTTTCAGAGCAGGAAATGTTATCAATGTGCAGGGTACTGGCTTGGGTTTACACATTGTAGCCAAATACACCGAACTATTAAACGGCGAAGTAACCATCAAAAGCCAATTGGAAAAAGGAACAGAAATTACAATTTTATTTAATCTTTAACACTTCTAAACATGAAAAATATCCTTTTAATTGAAGACAATCAAGACATTAGAGAAACTACCGCCGAGATTTTGGAATTGGCTAATTATCAGGTAACTACGGCAGAAAATGGTAAATTGGGTATAGAGGCCGCCATGCAAAACAAACCAGATTTAGTCATTTGTGATATTATGATGCCCGTTTTGGATGGCTATGGCGTACTCTATATTTTCAATCAGAACGAAGATTTACAAACAGTACCCTTCATTTTTCTGACAGCCAAAACCGACCGTACCGACATCCGTAAAGGAATGGACATGGGAGCGGATGATTATTTAACCAAGCCATTTCATGAAATCGAACTTTTGAATGCCATCGAAAGCAGACTCAAAAGAGCCGAAATAATGAAGAAAGAAGGTACCGCCAATACCACCGAACAATTCAATGAATTTTATGACGAAGCCAAGGCAAAAGTCGAATTAAATTCACTTTCCAACGAGCGAAAAATATCAGTCATCAAAAAGAAACAGATGATTTATATGGAAGGAAATGAGCCAATGAAACTCTATTTTTTGAAAGCAGGCAAGATAAAAACCTACAATACTAACCTCGATGGTAAGGATTTTATAACGGGATTGTACAACGAAGGCAGTTTTTTCGGACATATAGCTCTACTCGAAGAAACCGATTATAAGGAATCAGCAGTGGCAATGGAAGATGCCGAAATTATTTCAATTCCTAAACAAGATTTCTTGGCATTGATTCATAGAAACCATTCTGTAGCTCAAAAATTCATCAAAATGCTGGCTAACAGTATTGCCGAAAAAGAACAACATTTGTTAGGAATGGCGTATAATTCATTGCGAAAACGTACTGCTGATGCGTTGATTTTCTTATCTAAAAAATACAAAAATGATACGGAAACTAATTTTGCTATCAAGATTTCCAGAGATGATTTAGCCTCAATGGTCGGCACGGCTACCGAGTCGCTTATCAGGACATTGAGTGATTTTAAATCAGAAAAACTGATAGAAATTGATTCAGGCAAAATTGTAATTACTAATGAACATAAATTAGTCAATTTGCGAAGCTGATAAGTCTTCTATGATTTTTACGGAAGTCGTCCGTCCAAAGGATGACTTCCATGTTCAAAACCCTGATAAAAATCATTTTTTTGTCAGGGTTTTCTCATGCCATTTGATTCCTTTTTAGAGGAAATTTGTAAATAAGATTTAACAAATAAGCCGATGAAAACTATCCTTTTCCCAACCGATTTTAGTGCTAATGCTCTGCACGCATCACAGTATGCAGCAATGCTGGCTAAACGCTTGCATACTAATATTGTATTGCTGAATGTTTACAGCATTCCTTCCGTTTCGGAGTATCAACTGCCCCAAGAGATTAGTAATTTGATGCATGTGAATCGTAAAAAAGCAGCAGACACCCTTGATGAATTTGCCAATCAATTTATCCGTATCAACGATATTGAGCCCAATAGCGTAAGCCAAGTAGTAGAATATGGTTTTGCGAGTGATTCTATCATTGAAATTGCCGAAAAAATCAATGCTGATATGATTGTGATGGGAACACAAGGAGCAAATAGTATGTTGGATAAATGGTTAGGAACACATTCGCAGGCTGTTATGAAAAAGGCAAAATGTCCCGTCTGGATTATTCCACAAAACACCCCTATCCATAATCCCCAAAATATTTTGTACGCCGCTGATTTTAAGGAAGATGAGGTAATAGCTACCCAAAAAGTCTTAGAACTGAGTACACCCTTAGGAGCTAAATGCCACGTGATACACGTACATGATTATTTTGAAATAAATGTAGGGCATGGTGTGGAAGAAATGGTCAAATATTTGGAGGATGAATTTGAAAATAATGACGATGTTTCTTTCAAAAATGTACATCGTACTAATATCATCGAAGGTTTAGAAACCTATATCAAAACCCATAAACCAGATGTGTTGGCATTAGCCATTTACGAAAAATCTTTCTTTGAAAAAATGTTTAATGATAGTGTAACAAAGCATTTTGTACAAGACTCTCATCTACCAATATTGATATTTAGAAAATAAATACATACCCTCCCAGGCGTTTAAAACCACTTGGGAGGATTTTGCCTAAATTTTAATTACGGTTGATTTCTAAGAACCTGCATAAATACATCTTCCAATTTCGCCGCCATTCGCACTTTAATTTTATACGAATCCACATCCAAACCTTTGGCATTATATTTTGAAATCCAGATTTCTTTAAAGCCTAATTTCTCTGCCTCCGAAATCCGATTATCAATCCGATTCACCGCCCTGATTTCACCGCCCAAACCTACCTCTGCCGCAAAGCATATTGTACTCGGAATGGAAATATCTTCATAAGACGATACAATTGAGGCACAAACTGCCAAATCAACCCCAGGGTCTTCCACTTTCAAGCCTCCCGCAATGTTCAAGAAAACATCTTGATTTCCTAATCTAAAACCACCTCGTTTTTCCAAAACCGCCAATAACATATTCAATCGTTTGGCATCAAAACCCGTTGAACTTCGTTGGGGTGTGCCATAAGTAGCAATTGAAACCAAAGATTGGGTTTCTATCAAAAGCGGACGATTTCCTTCCAACATTGCCCCGATGGTTATTCCTGAAAAATCCTCTTCCCTTTGTGAAATTAAAATTTCGGACGGATTAGAAACTTCCCGTAAACCTGTGTTTAGCATTTCATAAATCCCTAATTCTGAGGTGCTTCCGAAACGGTTTTTGGTTGTTCTCAGAATTCTGTATGCCAAATGACGGTCGCCTTCAAACTGCAAAACGGTATCAACCATGTGTTCCAAAACTTTCGGACCAGCCAACGAACCATCTTTCGTAATATGCCCAATCATGAACACGGGCGTACCAGACTCTTTGGCATATTTCATCAGTTCGGCGGCACATTCCTTTACCTGCGATACACTCCCCGCCCCCGACTCCACAAAGGATGATTGCAGCGTTTGAATAGAGTCAATTATCAGAATGTCAGGCTCAAAAGTCTCAATTTGCTTAAAAATATTTTGGGTTTGGGTTTCGGTTAGAATAAAACAATTTTTACTCTGATTTTCCAAACGTTCTGCTCGCATCTTTATTTGTGATTCAGACTCCTCGCCTGATACGTACAAAACTCGATAATTATCCAACATTAAAGCAATTTGCAGCATCAGGGTTGATTTACCAATACCAGGTTCGCCGCCAATCAATACCATCGACCCCAGTACGATTCCACCACCCAAAACCCGATTAAGCTCGGCATCTTTGGTGAGAATCCTTGGTTGCTCTTCAAAATTTATTTCTTGAATAGCCCGTGGTTTAGCCGCCACTTTCAGCGAAGTTGATACCTTCCACGAGCCTTTGGTGGGTTCATCTTTTTGGACGACTTCTTCCACAAATGTGTTCCATTCTCCACAACTTGGGCATTTTCCTAACCATTTTGGGGCTTGATGTCCACAGTTTTGACAGAAAAATAATGTTTTTACTTTTGCCATAATTTTAAATGGGGTAAAAGGTGAATGATATTTTGGTACAGGGTTAAAGGTGAACGGTAAACGTATTCGTTACGATAATTTGGAGAGCATAAAAGAGTTTGGGGGTACTTGAATTAGTGTAAAACTGTTTAGCGTTCACCCTTAACCTTGTACCGAAAATACTTCTCACCCTTCACCTTTTTTTATAGTTTTCAAACTTCTCAAATATAATTCCTCTACCTTGGTTCTTGCCCAAGGTGTTTTTCTGAGGAATGCCAGACTTGATTTTATACTCGGTTCATAATTAAAACAACGAATATCAATAAACATTCCCATGGTTTCCCAACCATAATATTCCACCAAATGATTCAAAATCATTTCTAATTTCACCCCGTGCAAGGGGTTATTTGCTTGTGTTTCTGCCATATCTCAACGCATTTTCTTCTTATCATTTGAAATCAAAGTTACACGATGTAATTTTGCAAACCATTTTGTTTCACAAAAATTATAGATGCAACAACCTCATCAACCAGTATATTTTCCCAATCTCAACGGAGTTCGTTTTATTGCTGCTTTTTCTGTGCTGATTCACCATACCGAACAAATCAAATATTTGATGGGTCTGGAAAACAATTACGGTAATTTTTTCATTAAAAATATGGGCAAATTGGGCGTAGGATTATTCTTTGTTTTGAGTGGCTTTTTGATAACCTATCTTTTATTAAGTGAAAAGCAACGCCGTGGAGATATTTCTACCAAAGATTTTTATATTCGAAGAATTCTCCGAATCTGGCCTCTTTATTTTATCATTGTCATATTAGGATTCTTCGTTTTTCCAAACATTCCAATTTTCAACGAACCCCTCCGAGACCAATATTATTTTGATGCAGATTTCTTTAAAAGATTACCTTTTTTCTTACTCTTTTTGCCCAATTTAGGCTTTGTTTTTTATCGCTCTCCATACCTATGTGCCCAAACATGGTCGGTGGGAGTAGAGGAACAGTTTTATGCCATTTGGCCTTGGATAATCAAAAGTAAAAATCCTATTAAAACTTTCTTTAAACTCTTGCTGAGTTTTCTACTGGTTTTAGGAGTTTCATGGCTTTATGTGTTTAAAATCAGTGATTTATCTTTTGAGATAAAACAAAAAATACAGGAGGGTCTTGAATTATTTTTTAGCCAATTTCGCATCCTAACTATGGTAATTGGTGGGGGAGGGGCGTACCTAATTTTTGAGAAAAAAGAGAAAATATTGAAAATTTTGTTTAGGAAAGACGTGCAAATAGCGGTGTATTCAATATTACTTTTGATGTTATCGACGGGTTTCCACGTGCCAGGATTCAACATGGAATTTTACGGAATATTTTTCTGTTTTTTTATTCTGAATGTTTCCCAAAATCCAAACTCGCTCATTTATTTGGAACAGAAAATAATCCATTATTTGGGTAAAATATCTTACGGTGTTTATATCTATCATCCCGCAGTAATTGTGCTTTGTGTCAATTCAATTCATTATTTTTTTGGTAAACAAATCTCTTCTTTAACTTTCAATATCCTACTTTATTCGTCTGCAGTCATCATTACAATACTTGTTTGTGAATTATCCTTCCGCTTCATTGAAACGCCATTATTAAAATTAAAAGATAGATTTAATCGTTAAAGAAAAAGGCTAATATTCTGTTAATGAGAATATTAGCCTTTTTATATGAAGAAATGTTAAGATTATTTTTTATCCAATAATTTACCTTGAAGGTCAATAATTTGCTTCTGCATATCAATTACTTCATCTGCCTTGATAGCTACGTAACCAGTTTGAGGCTCTTGTACCACCGACATATTTCTTATGGTGGTTTCTCCAACTAAATAAGCAACGTTTACATCTAATGTTGCCGCAAGTCTTACTAATTGAGAATATTTCGCATCGTTTCTATTCAAGATGGCGTGCAAAGTAGCTTCCGTAATTTTTGAACGAGTGGCTAATTGGAGAAGTGTCATGCTTTTCTCTGCCACTAATACTCTTATTTTATCTTCAATTCGATTCATAGTAAATGAGATATAATGCTGTTGATTGGTAATATTTATTAAAAAGAGTTTAAAATATTTTTGATATTATTTTGAGTTATACTCAAAATAATATAGATTTGTACAGTCTTATAAAATAAACTAAAACTAATTAATATAAGTTAGATTAAAATTTTATAAAAAGTTTAAGGTGAGTTATTTTATAATAACGTGAACTATAAATTATTAATTTAATTATCCAATCTTAGTCTTTTGTGTATAACAGAAAATGTTAGACACAAATATAATAAATTAAGGGTACATGCCTTCAAAAGATTTAAAAAAAACGTCTGAAATACTAAAAAACAGGATAAAATCCTGCAAAAATTTTCTGCCCAATAATTGGAGACAGCAAATTATTAACATTGCTCCTGAATATGACAGTTTAAAAGGAGCAAGGCTAATGGATAATGTTTTTAAATTGCGTTCTTCAGATTTACGCCTTACTGAACTTATGGAACAGATTGTAAAATCACTTCCGTTAAATGCGCTTGAAACTGAAATTGAGAGTATTGAAGATACAGAATAGGTTAATCTAACGTTAATATTTTGTTCTGTGTGTGGAGAATGAAAAATGAAGTGGTGGCGGCTGTTGATTTAATCACTCCATCACAGAATAAGCTCAAAAAAACCATGCCATATAATAATGGCATGGTTTTTATTTTAGCAAACATTTAGTTTGAAATTACTTTAAATTCAATTTTTCAATTTCGATAATTTCTCCAGTTTCTTTCTTTTTCAAGATTATCTTCACATCACCGTTAGGCATTAATTCATCTTTAATAAACCAATGTTCGGCATCATATTCTTGATAAACAGAGGGTTTTGATAGACCTTCTTGTCCACGCCATACTGGTAATTGAACGGGTTCCCACAATTTGGTCTTAGCAGATTTATAAGCGGCATCAATGATGGCATTCACTACGTAGCCATCATAAAAAGACTCCTGGGGTTGTCGTCCCTCTTCAATGGCATTGAACATATCCGTAAACATATTGGTATAACCCAACTCGTGGGCTTCGTCGCCTACTGGAAATAGCCAACCTGTAGCTGATTCAGCTTTTTCGGCTACGTATCCGCCTTCACCTTTGCCCGTGGTAAACATCTCAAAACCAGTTCTTAGGAATGAATTTGTCCAAATTGTTCCTTCTGTTCCCATTACTTCATCCCGTAAATCCATCCCGCCACGAAACGTCCACGAAACCTCAAACTGACCAATTGCACCGTTTTCGTATTTCACCAAACCGATTGAGTGGTCTTCGGCATCAATGGGTTTTACTTGCGTGTCTGCCCAACACATTACTTCAACAGGGCGGATGTCTTTGCCAATAAAATTTCTGGCAATTTCGATACAGTGACAACCTAAATCCAAAATTGCACCGCCACCCGCCATTTCAATATTCCAAAACCAATCTGAATGTGGACCAGGGTGCGTTTCTCTGGATTTTGCCCATAAAACCCTACCAATGGCTCCGTCTTTCACGCTTTGCAGCGATTTCAAGAATTTTGGCGTATAACAGAGGTCTTCTAAATAGCCCCCAAAAACACCTGCTTCCTCACAAGCCTTTGTGATACGTAGTGCTTCTTCGGCTGTTCTTCCCAAAGGTTTTGTACATAAAACGGGCTTTTTATGCTTCACACAAAGCATAATCGACTCTTCGTGAATATGGTTTGGCAGGGCAATTACCACCACTTCTGTTTCAGGATGAGCAATTGCCTCTTCCATCGAAGTAGTATAATGTGGAATTGAATAATCACTTGCGAAACGAATTGCGGTTTCTTCTTTACGGGCATATACCACCTCCACACGGTCTCGTCCACGTTGTCCGTGAAGAGCATCGGCATAAAAACGCCCAATAAAACCACCGCCAATAATACAAACTTTTGCCATATAATAATAGAGTTTTATGCATTAAGCAATGAGCTTAAAGCTAATTTTAATGAAATGTTTTTCGTTAACGATAAATTAAAATATATAAATAAGTTAAAATATATAATATATTGGTTGTCAGACTATTGTATAGATTTTATTATTCGTTACTTATTACTTTATTGTCTTTAAAGAAAACAA
>JANPGQ010000012.1:0-1744 GCA_031423975.1 Cytophagales bacterium
AGTGAAGGCAGGAACTTCTTGATTTAGATAGGGTTTTATAGCACTATAAATTTGTTTTAAAACCCTGAATGTCAGATTGATATATCTTTTTTCAACGTATAAAACTGCTGTATCTGCACGGTTATAAAGGCTTTCGTGGTGGAGGCATTTGAACTGAAAAGGTACTTGATAATGATTGAGTTTAGTGCTGATGGTTTCCACTAATTTATGACTTCCTTCCGAACGGATATTGAAATAAATCCTGACCATTTGCTGGGGATTATTTTCACTTTGATGATTCCCAAAAATAAAATAAAACCCTCCGTTTGGGTCTTTGTGTTCTTTTCGGGTGAAAAGTTTTAGGGTATCTCCTTGCTGTGGATTTCTGCCAAAACCTGTGACATTAATGTATTCACCGCCTTGAATATGTCGTTTGTAAGAACCCTTTTGTGCTAATATAACTCCTTGATAATCAACCGAAAGCACTGTCCATCCTTCGTCAAATCGTTCTTGGGTCGTGTTTTTTTTACTCAATTCTTCCATAAATTTTTCTATTTCCTCAACCGTAGGAATAGCTTGGGTTTGAACGGAGCGATTGGGCTTGGTATAAAATTCTGAATAAATCAGATTTTGTAGCCCTTCCGTAAGCATTTGAACGCTCGGCATTTGCCCTTGTGGGAGTGCTTGTGTATAAGCGTAAGGTTGTTTATCGAAAAAAATATTGCGGTCTGTACCGAGGTCAATCCGCTGAACGATATTGTCTATGACTTGAATATTTAGATTTTCCATATTATTTAATTATTTAGAAGATGTTTAAATTTTTTATTTGGTTTGTATCGGAATAACAGAATTTCCTTTCGCTACTGCTTACTTTTCTTGTCTTGACACAAGAAAAGTAACAAAAGAAAGTCAAGAAATCCCGAAACTCGCCTTCGGCTCAAACAGCAGGATTTCGCAAAGAGTTTACAATTTATTTCAAAACTCATTAATTTTTTAGACATTTATAAATTTAAACAACTTCTTAATCTAAATGCCTAATAATGAACCGATTGACATTTCTGGATTTTTCAGAATGTTTAAACTTAATTGTAATAATTTGGCACTTTGAGGTTGTAATGTTTGGGTATAAGGCGTGGTCTCAAAACAGGTATGAATCAGTTTTAGACCACAAAATTTCATGATTTTCAAAATGGCTTCACGGTTTTGAGCGGGTGTGAAATTCATTTTTTGCGTATAAGTTTTCCAAAATTCTTGAAAAGCGGGTTTCAAAGTTTCAGGCGAAAAATTCATAGGTAAATAATGATACTGTATATCCGAAGTTTGAATCCAGAGCATTAAATAGCCACAAAAGAGTGCCGCAACATCCCAAAGTGGGTCGCCAATATCGGCAAGTTCCCAATCTATTAATCTGACTTTTGCGGGTTTATTTTCCGTTACATCCCTGTTTACCAAGAAGTTAGTTAGTTTGATGTCGTTATGGACAAGGCTTTTTTGTTCCCAAGTATTTTCTAATTGACGGATTAAAGTCATAAATTCTTGATTGCCCATAATCAATTGCATGGTTTGTTGTTCGGCTTTGGGGGCAGTATTCATCCATTGCGAAAAATCCTGACTTCCAATGGTGAACACCCAAGGCTTGGCTTTGGCAAAAAGTTTCATACTTTGTGACTGTTGAATACGGTCGCTCAAAGCCCCGTGATATGAAGCTAATATTTCAGCTTGTTGCCGAGCAATTTCTATGGAAACGGCTTGGGTCTGAACAAAA
>JANPGQ010000013.1:0-1585 GCA_031423975.1 Cytophagales bacterium
GGATTGCCAAAAATCATCTCTGCCGCCGCCGTTCCAACTCTATCATTAGTGGCAAACATAATGCCTCTTCCGAGTGTATCGCTTGCGTTTGGATGCCCTTGTACGGGCAACAACATGAGGTAAGCAATGTTTGCCAAGATATATAACACACTGACAGTCAGCGTTCCATAAATCAAACTCAAGGGAATATCACGCTTTGGGTTCTTCATTTCCCCTGCCGTGTAGGTTACATTATTCCAAGCGGAAGAAGAAAATAATGGACCAATCAAAGCTAATCCCATGGCTGACCATAAACCAATCCCCGAGAGGTATTTATAATCAATGATTTTTCCTTTTTCCCAAATAATTTTTACGGGACTCCAAAAGTCTATGGAGTTGATTGCCCACATTCCTTTAGCTGGATTTAAGCCCACAATGATTCCCAAAACTGCCAAACCCAATAACGCTCCTATTTTGGTAGCGGTGAAAACCAACTGCACCAATTTGGCATTTTTCACCCCCTGAATATTGATAAAAGTAAGCAATAAAATCAGGGCAATTGCCAAGAGTTGTTGGGTATTGAAAATGAGAAAACTGTGTTCTGTTCCAATATAATCTGGCAACAAAACACCCGTATATTTAGCAAAAGCTACGGCAACTGCGGCAATTGTCCCCGTTTCAATTACCAAGAAAGTTGTCCAACCAAAAAGGAAACCGACTAATGGATTATATGCCTCACGCAGATAGACGTACTGTCCACCCGCTTTGGGCATCATCCCTGCGAGTTCGCCATAAGAAAGTGCTGATATTAAGGTAATTATGCCCGTTATTACCCAAGTGAGAAGAAGATAACCAGGCGAACCTAAGTTACGAGTAACGTCTGCCGAGACAATAAAAATTCCCGAACCAATCATGGAACCAATCACAATCATGGTGGCATCGGTGAGGGATAATTCTTTCTTTAATTCTTGCGGGTTTGATTCAGTCATTGATGAGTTATTATTGCGTGGAATGTGAATTTACGAAGGAATTTGATATTTCTTGCAGATGATTTTTCCGTTTTTGGATTTTACTCAATACGTTGAGTAAAATTACGCAGGGTATTGAGTAAAATATTTAGTCTATCATTTTTTCACTAAATTACAATCTCAAAAACTAAACAACCTTAATATATGCCAACGCCTCCCCACGCTCTCAAACTTATTGAGGAATGTAGAAAAAATAGAAGTACAACCTTAAATTTATCATTATTAGGTTTAACTGAAATACCCAAGGAAATTGCTGACTTAACTTGGGTAGAAAAATTATCATTAAGAAATAATCAAATTACTAAAATTGAAGGTTTTGAAAAACTAATAAATATCACTGAATTAGAGCTTTTTACAAATCAAATTACTAAAATTGAGGGATTGAACAATCTTGTAAATGTTTCAAAATTATACCTTTCTGATAATCAAATCTCCAAAATTGAGGGTTTAGAAAAATTGATAAATATCAATGATTTAAATTTATCAAATAATCGTTTCTCAAAAATAGATGGCTTAGATAAGCTCGTAAATATTTCAAAATTAAGCCTTTCTGGAAATCAAATTACAAAAATTGAAGG
>JANPGQ010000014.1:0-31545 GCA_031423975.1 Cytophagales bacterium
TTTTAAATTTGCCAGTTTGCAATGACCCGCCAGCATTTCCAAAAATACTTACAATGGGTTCTGCTCCGACACTATTGATGATGTCAGTATAGCCTTTGTCATCTAAACAAGAGCTAAGTCCGATAATCGAAGCGAATAATATCAGACCTGATTTTATAATTCTTTTCATTTGATTATTTTTTAACTGTTTATAATTATGATTGTTTGTAGTTATTTGACTTGGTAAATTTTCAAATTAAATAACTTTCAAATTTTCAAATTATTTTATTTCTTAGCCCAGAAGATTTTGTTATCAAATTGGCTGGTTACATTTTGTGCTGCTACGTTTTCTGAATTTGTTGCAATTTCAGAAGTTGGATAAAACAAACGTGCTGGAGCTTTTGCTTGCACGGCTTTGGTAGCCAATGGTACTCTTGGGAAACCAGTTCTACGTACTTCGCTCCATGCTTCAAAACCTGTTAAGCTAAACATTGCAATCCATTTCTGAGTAATGATGGCTTCTATCTTATCTGTTGATGCAGCCCAACCAATGTTGGTGGTTGTTCTTGCATAATAAGTAGCTGCATCTGCCGCTGTCAAACCCGAAGCAGTAAATGCTTCTGTGATTCCAGCTTCATAAAAAGCCTTAGCATCACCAGTTGTATAACCTCTAAACACAGCCTCTGATTGTAAGAAAAATGATTCAGCTGCCGTCATCAAAATCATTGGTTGGTCAAATGATTTGATAATTGCTGGACCAAACCATGAACGTTTAGGGAACAAGTTGGCGTCATTACCTTCTCCCAAAGGTACACCCACATAGATACCTGCGTTATTCTTAGCCGCCAAACGTGTTAATCGAGGGTCTTTCAAATCGTCTTGAATAGTATTGATAAAGAAAGCTGAACTAACATAAGCTTGTTTTGTACCAGCATCACTACCCGCAGCATTGGCTACATAGTTTTCCCAAAATGGGTTTTGCTTTCCTGATGATTTTAAATAACCAGGTGTTGATCCAACGGTTTCACCTGCTTTCAAGAAACCTGCACCTTCTGCCACTACTTTAGCTGTTTCACCTTTTAAATCTTTACCTGTAACATTGCTCTGACGAACTAAAAGTCTCAGACGTAATGTGTTAGCGAATCTTCTCCACTTGTTCATATCACCTTTAAAAACAATATCCTGAGCTCCTGGTGATGGATTTGTTGCAGAAATAGCTGTCTTCAAGTCTGCCGAAGCGCCATCTAATGTTTTTACTAAATCATCATAAACTGCTGAAGCATCATCATATTTTGGACGAATAGAAGCAGTACCTTTCAAAGCATCCGAATAAGGAATATTACCATAAGAATCTACTAAGATTTGGTAATTATACACTTTCATTACCTTGGCAATACCTATTACAGCACTCCATTTCTGAGCAGTTGCTTTATCAAGAATATACTGATAATCTTGTAAGTTATCATAACAGCTATTCCAAACGTTAGTTCCGTAGGCAGCATTGTAGTCAAATTGACGTTCTTCAATGAATCCAGAATAACTTCCAGATGGAGCCCAGTAACCTCCGAAGAAATTACCGATTTGGTTATGAGTCAATCTTCCTGCTGTAGTATTAAGTGCTGCTGAAAGCACTAATTCAGGCGTTGCCGAAACAGCAGAGTTGGGGTTATCGTTAATATTAAGATAATCACCAGTACAGCTTGCTAAAAATAGGGCAAGAGCTGTAATAATTGAATATATTTTTAGTTTCATTTTAAATATCTTTTTATTGTTAAAGCTTTGGCTATGCCAATATTAGAATCCTAAGTTTACCGTAAAACCGTAAGTACGAGTTGGTGGTGTTTGAGCAACACCGTTCAAACCCACTGCATTACCTGAGTTAGCAGGACTTGCAGCATTTACGTTATCATTTTGACTGTTCGAGAATTCTGGGTCTGTATATAGGTTTTCTTTAGGTAATAATAACAATAAGTTACGACCTACGATACCAATAGTAGCACTTTTGATGAATTTAGTTTGTGATAAAATTCCTTTTGGCACTTCATAAGTAAAGGCTACTTCACGCAATTTCCAGAATGCACCACTTGTTACAAAGTTTTCACCATAACGACGCAAGTTGCTATCCCAAGCTCCTAAACCACCATCTTTTACGGTAATGTTTGTATTTGGCGTAAACGAACCATCGGCATTAGCAATTACTGAATTAGGAAATACAAAACGCTCACGACCATAAGCCGCAGTAGCTTGTGCAACACCCGTAAACCATGAAGTTGCACCTAAACCATGATAGATAAAGTTTCCTCCACGATATTCAGCTACGGCATTCAAGCCAAAACCTTTAAATTTGAAACTGGTTGTTAAGCCTAAACGATACTTAGGATTAGACTGTCCGATAGTTTTCAAATCCGTTGCCAAACTTGGATATCCCGTTTCAGAGTTTACAATTACTCTTCCTGCTGGGTCACGCTTATAAGCTAATACTTTAATAGTTGGATATTGCTGACCAACGGTTGCAAATACTTGTCCTAAAGCCGCATCAGTAGTTAAACCATAATAATTTGAAAGGTTCAATTCATTGATTCCTTGGTATAACTCAACTACTTTGTTGTCAACCTGACTAAAGTTTACGTTGAAATTCCAAGTAAATCCATTCGCTAATTTTACTGGAATTGTTTTCAAATCTAATTCAAAACCTGAGTTTTCGATAGTTCCTGCGTTAATCAAAGCACTATTGTATCCTGTGGCTTGTGAAGTAGAAATTGCTACGGTTTGTCCTGTAGTTTTTTGGGTATAATAAGCAACCTCTAAATTTACACGGTTTTTCAAGAAACCAAATTCACCACCAATTTCATAAGAAGTTGTAAATTCAGGCGTCAAGTTAGGATCTGGCAATCTGTTTCCTACTGAATAACCTGCTAAACTACCATAAGGGAAATTACCCGTTCCGAAAGTTGTTTGCAAAGCATAAGGACCTACGTTGATACCACCCACTTTAGTAGCAGATACTCTTACTTTAGCAAAATCCAAGAAAGTTAAATCTTTCATTGAAGGTAATGCCTCGGTCAATACAAATGAAAGGTCGGCTCCTGGATAGAAGAATGAACGATTGGCTGCTCCTAACAATGAAGACCAGTCATTACGACCCGATGCGTGAAGGAATAAAAAGTTGTTATATCCTAAAGTCAAGTCTCCGTAAACACCTACCAAACGGCTTTTAGCTGTTGATTCTCCAGCTCCTGGCTCACCCACACGGTTTCCAATATTATATAAACCTGGTACAACCAATGAATTGGCAACGGTACTTAAAAATTTCTGAGAAGTCTCTTTGTTGTTGATACCCGCAATAAAGGTAGTTTGGATAGGACCTAATTTTTTATCGGCTGTCAAAAAGAAATCTGAACTTAGACGGCTATCAGAATAATTAAAGTCAAAAGCGTATCCGTTTAAGTCATTTTGAGCTTCCGAGAAATCACCAACACTTTTTGCATAAGCACTATATTTAAATTTCTCTTGCGTTGCTTTACCGTTATAATCCTTCTTCGTAAGACCAACACGTCCCAAGAATGTTAACCAAGGAGTTGCCTTATAAGCAACTTCTACGTTACCTGTTAGGTTTCCAGTATTAACTTGCTGGCGGTTTACATCTTTGTTGAAGAATGGTGAATAGAAATACGCATTGAAATAGTTATTTGGGTTTGCAGGATTCAATGAAGTTCCGTCAGCACCATTAAAACTTCTCCAATCTCTGTACTGGTCAAGCGGTACTTGCCCAGGCGTGTTCAAGATTGTATTATAAAAATCAGATGTACTTTGATTTAAGTCACTCATGGTATATCCCACATTAAAAGCACCTCTGAATTTGTTGTACTCATGCGACGCATTCATACGAAGGGCAGTCTGAGTTTTTACATCACCTGGCACAATACCTTTGGTATTGTTCTGCTGGGCAGACATAAAGAATGTACTTGATTTATCACCAACTGATAATGAAACCGCTGTTTGAGTGGTTACACCTCTATCAAATGAATTCAATTTAGCATTCTTCTTATTAGAATATGGCGTTTGCTGATAAGTACCATCTTCTAAAGGTAAACCTAAATTTACACCTGTACCTTTTTGAATTCCAGCACCACTTACATCTACATCACCAGTTGTATATTCTGGACCATAAGACTGATTTTCAAAGGGAATATAAGTACGGCTATAAGATTCAGTACCACCTCCAAAACGCTCTTGGAATTTAGGCATAAAGCTGATTTCTTCAAAGTTTGTAGTATTAGATACTGTAATCTTTGGAGCTCCCGCCGAACCTTTTTTAGTAGTAACAATCAATGCACCGTTAGAAGCATCCGAACCATAAAGAGCAGCAGCATTTGCACCCTTTAATACTGTTACATCCTCAATGTCGTTAGGGTTCAAGAAGTTCAAGGCATCAGAGGGTACTACTGTACCATCAATTACCACAAGGGCTTCATTATTTCCTAATAATGAACGGTTACCACGCAAAATGATACGGTTAGTAGGGTTTACACCATTATTCACCGTACTGATTTGAAGACCAGATACTTTACCTTGCAAAGCACTCGCTAAGTTAAGAGCTTTTGCTTGGGTCAATTCATTTGCCTTTACGGTAGCGGCACCATAACCTAATGATGCTGCGTTACGTTGAATACCCAATGCAGTTGTTACTACTACTTCCTGCAATTCAGCAGTATTATTTGCTAAAGCTACATTGATAGAAGTTTGCGTACCTACCAAAACAGTCCGTGAATCAAAACCTACGAATGAAAATACGAGTGATGCTCCATTGCCCACTGCTATTTTATAACCACCGTCCGCTCCAGTAGTTGTACCTTTTGAAGTACCCTTCACGGCAATACTCACTCCTGGAAGTGGAGAGCCATCTTCTGAAGAAGTAACCTTCCCCGAGATTTGTCTATCTTGAGTAAATGCTTGCATTCCAAGCCCAAAGAATAGAACAGTAATAATGAGTAAGAGTTTTCTCATTTTTTTTGTGTTTTAGTTGATTGAATAAAATATATTAAAAATTAAACTGTAATACTGGAAAATAAATAAAAGAACGGTTTGTAATCATCATTTTCATTTTAACGAAATGAAAAAATAATATCTCAAAAAATAAAGAAGTTTAATAGTGAAGTATTGGATTGCTTAATAGAAGCATCGTTTTACTGTTTTCTCTTTGTTAAGGGCGTTATTGTTGTTTACAAACAGAAAGAGAATATATACAGCTGAATTTGTGTGTGTTTAGTTTGGTTGATGATTTTGGTACTAAGTTAGTATTTTTATGCCAAATATATTAACAGAATGTTAAAATTAGTTAATTTATTTTATAAACAAATCAGTTAATGAAAATTTTTCTCCGTCAAATAATCCTAAATCTGATAATTTTAAATTAGGAATAACTAAAAGTGCCATAAACGATAAACTCATGAATGGAGAGTTAAGTTCACATCCTAATTCTTTGGCGAATCGGTCAATGGCAGAATATTCTTTGGCAACCTGATAACCATCATCTCCCGACATAATTCCTGCAATAGGCAGTTTCAGTAGCTTTTTTGCTCCTTTTCCATCCACCGCCGATACGCCGCCGTGTGCTTGTATAATAAGATTGACCGCTTCACAAATTGAGGCATCATCTACCCCAACGGCAATGATATTATGTGAATCATGGGCTACTGAAGAGGCAATAGCACCTTGTTTTAATCCAAAATTCTTGATAAAAGCCAACGCTGGCGGAGCATTTTGATAACGATTGACCACGGTAATCTTTAAAATATCATTTTCTCTATCAGAGACAACAAAACCATCTGAAAGGTTGGAATCGTATTCAGATTTTATAGTAATTAATTGTCCGTCAAGCACTTCGATAACTTTTATTTTTTTGCCTTCTGCTTTTACCGAAAAATCATTCACATTCTTCTGCTGACAGCTAAAATTATTTACAATCTCACTTGGTAAATTAGCAATATTAGATACGCCATTTTCAGCCACAATTTCACCATTGAGATAAGTCTGTTGCACCTTGAAATCCTGTAAATTATCAATCACAATAAAATCGGCAGGGTCATTTTCTCTCAATAATCCTACGGGTAAATTATAATGCGATACTGGATTTACGCAAGCCATCAAAAGAATTTCAAACAAGCAATTTGGATGAATAGCTAAAGCTCTTTTTACTAATTGATTGATATGGCTTTCCACTAAATTATCAGGGTGCTTATCATCTGAACAAAACATCATATTCTGATAATACTCTGGCAATAAACCAATTAAGGCTTCAAAATTCTTTGCCGCAGAGCCTTCACGGATGAGGATTTTCATGCCGTATTTCAATTTATCAAGGGCTTCTTCTGCCGTGAAACATTCGTGGTCGGTCTGGCAACCTGCCTCAATGTATCTACGGGCATCATCTCCCCGTAATCCTGGGGCGTGTCCGTCTACGGGTTTTTGATAGCGTTTTGCCAAAGCAATCTTTGCCATCATGTCGGGGTCTTTATTCAACACGCCTGGAAAATTCATTACCTCCGCCAAATAGCCTACTTCTGGGTATTTTCTAAACAAGTCTTCAATATCATCGGGCGTTATGGTTGCCCCTGCGGTTTCAAAAGTGGTGGCGGGTACGCACGAGGGAGCACCAAAACAGAATTTAAAGGGCGTTTGTCGGGCATTTTCTATCATATATTCTACACCCGCTTTGCCCAAAACATTCCCAATTTCGTGCGGGTCAGATACCGTAGCAACTGTCCCATGCACAACCGCCAAACGAGCAAACTGTGCGGGCGTAAGCATTGAACTCTCCACATGAACATGAGCATCTACGAAGCCTGGGAGAATATAAGGAGTCAGGAGACGGGAGACAGGAGATAGGAGGCTTATTTTTTGAATAATTCCGTTTTCAATTTCTATGGTTCCGTACTGAATTTTCTTTTCAAAAATATTGATGATATTGCCTGAGATTTTCAAGGGTTGTTTGGTTGATGTTTTGAAATATTACCTTTTTTTCTGTCAATTTAAGCCCTACCGTTCAATAATTCAACAAATCAACCATTAATTTCTTTCAGATATTTTTTGTAAATTTGAAGACGTTTAAACAGACCCATTCACATTACACACCCCGAAACAATCACTAATAATTGATTGGTATTTCCCTAATTTACTGATAATAAGCCCCTTATGAGTAAAATCATTAAGGCTTAAACTCGTATTTTTTAATTTCTATTGTAATAATCCTTTTCCCAATTATTCATTTAATTTTTTATTCATTATGAAAAAAGTATCGTATTTGTTCCTTGCTATGATGGTGGCTATTATTACTTCTTGTGGTATCACGCCAGACGTTCAACCCGTTCCCGAAGACTTGAGTTTGCCAGTAGCTGATGGCAATTTAGACATTGCCTTTTCTGATTCTCTTACCAACAAAAACGGCAGTGTAATAGCTGCCAGTGGTGATGATGTCAATGTTTCACTAATTATTAAAAAAACTCCAACGAGTGATAAACCCAGAATTGCCCGTGTTTTTATCGCAACACAACCTAATTATCGAGGCAAGTTGGATGCTCCTTTATTTGAAATCAAATTGAAAAATATTGATGAGCAAACCCAAACAATCAACTATACCGTTTCGCAGGCTTCTGGAAAGGTTTATATTCATTTTGATGTCTATGACAATAAGGATAAAGTTACTCGGAAGACCCTGATTGTCAATATATCAGCAGATGCTCAAATTGCTTCTTGGCAAAACATCACATTGGGAGCTCAGAACAATACTGCGGCTTCAAGATTTGCTTCGGCAACGGCAGACCTTTACAAAGTATGTGATTTAGACTCAAACATAAGATACGTTGATATTACGTATGCTGCCATCGGTACACCTTCGGCAAAGCCCACATTTTTGTCAAATCCACGTCGCCCACTCTTAGGTTTATCAACTACTATTCCAGCTTCCAATACTATTTGTGGTGGTGGAAGTACCGCTGGTGGAACAGCTACTTATTTTGTGGCAGCACCTATAACGGTGGATTTTGCCACGGTAACGGATGCTATTTTAGGAGGTTTAACAATTCCCGCTACCACTCAGGATATTGTGGCAGAGGTTGGCAAAACGTATGCTTTTGCCAATGGAAGAAACAAAAAAGGCTTGATAAAAGTAACAAAAATCACGGCTGGCACAACGGATTTTAATGGTTCAATCACCTTTGATGTGAAGGTGCAAAAGTAAAACGTAGCATGGCAATCTTTGCCGTGTATCTTGATCCAATACACGGCAAAGATTACCTTGCTACATAGACAGCCAAATTCGTTGAGATTTGGCTGTTTTTTTATACCCCAATTTCCCCTTCTCTCCTTTTTTCCTTCCTCCCTTCTTGCTTTCCTCCCTTTCTCCTATATTTGCAAACAAAATAAATCAAGATGAAAAAAACGATTATTGCTCTGGATGGTCATTCGAGTTGTGGAAAAAGCACTACGGCAAAACGGGTTGCCAAAAAATTGGGTTATGCCTTCATTGACACGGGAGCCATGTATAGGGCGGTGAGCTTATATTTTCACGACAATCATGTTTCATTGACCAATCCACACGAAGTAGAAAAGGCTCTTTCTGAGATTCATATTACCTTTCATTTCAACGAACACCGTGGGGCGAGTGATATCTATTTGAATGGCTTGAATGTGGAGGAAGAAATTCGTAAAATGTATATTTCGCAAATGGTTTCGGAGGTGAGTGTCATCAAGGAAGTGCGTAGGGCAATGGTGGCTCAACAGCAAAAAATGGCAAAACATCGTGGCGTAGTCATGGACGGGCGAGATATTGGCACGATGGTTTTTCCCGATGCCGAAGTAAAGGTTTTTATGACCGCCGACCCTACCATCAGGGCAGAACGCCGACAAATAGAGTTTTTGAATAAGGGCGAAATGGTTGATTATGAGGTCATTCTGGAAAATCTCAGAAAAAGAGACATCATTGATTCTTCTCGGGAAGAAGGACCGCTAATCCAAGCCAAAGATGCCATTTTGATGGATACATCATTTATGACGTTGGATGAACAAGTAGATTTTGTACTACAATTACATGATTCTGTTTTGGCAAAAATGTAATTTAAAATTAATAGCACACAGATGAGATTTATACGGAATTCGTCCTTCAAAAGGACGAATTCCGTGTTCGACAAATCAACTCTGTGTAAATCTAAGTTAAACCAAAATGCTGAAACTCGGATTTTAGCCGACTGCTGAAAGCCGAAAGTCGAAAGCCAAATAAATACAATGCCCACAAAATCAATCATATACAATTCATTATCTGAAATAAAAAAAGTTGCCAAAACCATTTTTGAATTCGGACAAAAAACGCCCGTCTGGATTTTTGAAGGACAAATGGGAGCTGGTAAAACTACGCTCATTAAAGCCATTTGCGAGAATCTGGTTGTGATAAGCCACGTACAAAGCCCCACTTATTCACTGGTAAATGAGTACGTGACCAAACGTGGTGAAAACATTTATCACTTTGATTTTTACAGAATCAAAAATGAAAACGAAGCCATGGACATTGGCGTAGAGGATTATCTGTTTTCAGGCGAAAGATGTTTTATCGAATGGCCCTCTAAAATTGAAAACCTATTACCGACAAAATACCTAAAAATCGAAATCCAAGTGCAGGAAGATGGCGGAAGAATTGTAAATTTGTCTTTGTAGTTTTGTAAAACTCCAATAGCAACAGCTATCAAAAATCGAAATTCTCAAATAAAACAATGCCTCAACCAACAGGTTTTAAAGAAATACTTGCTCAAACTGGACTTCTAACGCAGGAGGCATTAGTTTGGACAAAACAGAACGCCCGAAGCCTTTTTATCGGCTTGCCTCGTGAGGTTGCGATGCAAGAACACCGCATTTCCCTTTCGCCCGATGCCGTTGGGCTTTTGGTGCGTAATGGGCATCAGGTTTTGGTTGAAACAAAGGCTGGCGAAGGGGCAAAGTTTACCGATACCCAATATTCTGATGCAGGGGCTACGATAGCCTATTCTGCCGAACAAGTTTTTCAGTCTGAGGTGGTTTTGAAGGTACAACCCCTCTCGGATGTAGAAATGGAATACCTCAAAAATGGCTCTACCGTCATTTCAGCCCTGAATATGCCGAATATGACGAAGGAGTATTTTGAGAAATTGAATCGCAAAAAAATCACTGCCCTTTGTTACGAATACATTGAAGACAACGTGGGCGGAATGCCTATCATCAGGGCAATGTCTGAAATTGCGGGAAGTACCGTCATGCTCATTGCGGCTGAATGTTTGAGCAGTGCCAACAACGGCATGGGCGTAATTGTGGGAGGAATCACGGGTGTGCCACCTACCAAAGTGGTCATTTTGGGAGCAGGAACGGTTTCAGAATATACCGCCCGCATTGCCATTGGTCTGGGAGCAGATTTGAAGGTTTTTGATAAAGATATTTACAAATTACAAAGACTGAAATATTCAGTTGGTCAAAATATTTATACCTGTATTATCGACTCCAATACGCTCACGCAGGCAATCGTAGAAGCCGATGTGGTAATAGGGGCATTGCGAGCGGAAGATGGTTTTACGCCTTGCATCGTTACGGAAGAAATGGTTTCGATGATGAAACCAGATTCAGTAATCATTGATGTGTGTATCGACCAAGGAGGTTGTTTCGAGACTTCCGAAATGACTACGCACGACCGACCGATTTACCGTAAACACGACGTTATTCACTATTGTGTACCTAATATCCCCTCACGAGTTGCCCATACTGCCAGCTTGGCGTTGAGCAATATTTTTACTTCTTTTCTCTTGAAAACAGGTAAAACAGGCGGAATTGAAGAAGCCATTTTTGCGAACAAATCCTTTATGAAAGGGGTTTATTGTTTCAAAGGCAGTTTAACAAACGCCAACATCGCCAAAAAATTTGGCATGAATTATAAAGATTTAAGTCTGCTCAGTGCAGCAAGATTTTAGTTAATTCGATGTTCGTTTTTCGATGTTTGATGTTCGTTTTAGAGCAATTAATTAAATGCTATTTTACAAACATCGGATATCGAATAACGAACGTCGAACATCGAATATGTTAGAAGACTATCAAGCCATATCCAATTCCGCCAACTCGCACGATTTAAACGGCAAGTATTTGGGCATTATTTCAACCGATTTTGTGTTGGTTGCCGACTTTTTGAAAGAAGCCTCTTATCAAATCCGTACCAGAGGTTTTTCTAAATATCCTATCTTTGGTGTATCCCAAAACCCAGCTCAAATTGGCGAACGCCTCATTGGGATTTTGGAAATGAACGATAATAAATGGAATTACCACGCCTCGGTGATGGAAGAATATATCGCCAGAGGAATCATTGCTGAAGAAAACGTGGAGGTTTTTAAAAGTAGCTACAAAGACCCCGATGAATTTTGTTGCCTTTTCGTACTGGATAAAGACTTTGCCAGCTTTGTGTATATTCCTTTTCCAGAAGACTGATTTTCGTTGTTCGATGTTGGTTTGGGCGGCGTTCCACTTCGATGTTCGCAAAATCGCTTAACATCAATTAAAACGCAGATTGTTAATCAAAAAATCTATGAAAAAATCTATTTTCACCATCATCTTCCTCATAACTTCATTGGGGATATTTGCCCAAAACAAACAGATCATTAAAACTGATAAAGCTCCTGTGCCTATTGCACCGTATAGTCAGGGCATAAAAGCTAATGGTTTTTTGTTCGTTTCGGGTCAGATTGGACTAAATCCAAGCACTCGGAAATTAGTAGAAGGTGGAACAGAAGCAGAAACCACACAAATCATGGAAAACATCCGTGCAATTTTGACGGCAGGTGGTGCAGGAATGGAAGATATTATTAGCACAACCATTTACCTCAAAGATATGAATGACTTCCAGAGGATGAATGAAATTTACGGAAAATATTTTACGGGCAACTTCCCTACACGTAGCACAGTGGGCGTTAATAGTTTGGCAGGCGGAGCTAATATCGAGATTACTGTAACGGCTTTGCTGCCTTCGAGAAGGAAATAGGAATTCATAAATTTAAAACTTAAAGCGGTATCTCCTACCGCTTTTTTTATGCCCCAAAATTTATTTTTTCAAAAAACTAAGAAAATAGTTTGTAAACTAAAATTTTAGTTTTATATTTAACCCATCAAACAGAAGTAATAGTATTTCTTGAAAAATCACAAAAACTATGTTGGCACAAAGTATACTTTTGAAAAAGATAATTACTTGTGTTGTGGCGGGTTTCACAACGATAGCCCTTTTACTTGTGCTTGGCAATAGTGGTACACTGACATGGTTTCCACCCGTAGTTGTTTTTTCGTTGGTGGGTATTTCGTTTATTTCTGCCTTGATATTTCCTTTTATCTGGCAGTATCAAGAAAAGAAAAATACGATTGATTCTGAAAAAATATATGGCATTTTATATGCCGCTATTCGCTATACGATTGCTTTTAATTTAGCCAGTTTTGGTTGGAAAAAGGTTTTTGACTTACAGTTTGTTGTACCTCCCGAAATTGCCCAAAAACCGATGAATCAACAGTCGGGCGAGTGGCTTACTTGGTATTATTTTGGGTATTCCAAAGCCTTCGGGATTTGTATTGCCATGATTCAAATTATAGGTTCCTATTTTTTATTATTTCGTAAAACGTTATTGCTTGCATCGGTTGTACTTTTTGCGTTTATGATTAATTTACTGATGATTAATATTTTCTATCATCTCAACGCTGGGGCATTGACACAATCAGTTTTATTGACCATCGGAATTGCCTTTTTAATCTCTTTGGAATACGATAAATTAGTAGTATTTTTCTTGAAAACTACTACTACTTTACCATCCATAAATTTTAATAATGCTTTATTAAAGCACGTTATACGCATTTCTGCCATTGTGCTTTCACTTATATTTACTTTATATTTAAAATCACTCATTTAGTAACAAAACGGTATCTAAAATAAAAAATCATGCAACCAGAAAGAGAATTAACCAAAGCCGAAGAGCAAATAATGCAGGTACTTTGGCAAATAGAAAAGGGATTTGTGAAGGATGTTCTCGAAGAATTGCCCGAACCCAAACCTGCCTACAATACGGTTTCAACCATCATTAGAATTTTGCAGGAAAAGGGTTTTGTGAGTCATAATTCTTACGGAAAATCACACGAATATTTCCCAATTGTGAGCAAAGAAAATTACAGCACTTTTGCCACCGAAAAGTTAGTGGAAGGCTACTTTGAAAACTCATTTTCAAGCCTATTTTCGTTTTTCTCGAAGAAAGGAAAAATCGACGTAAAAGATGCCGATGAGATTTTGAAAATGATTAATGATTTGAAGGAGAAGGAAGAATAATTGACAATTGATAATTAACAATTGATAGTTTAAAATACTGGAAAGATTATGTGTGCTGTTGTCATTGTCTTCACTAACAAAAGCAGTAAAGTCAATGACAACAAAGGGTAAATCAAACTAAAATTGTCCTTAGTTCACACCTGGATAAAATTACTGAGTACATCAAACAAAAAGCTAAATAGTTCTTCACCAATTCTAATTATAAGATAATAATTTTATCCATAAGGACTGGCAGTCCGTGCTACATACTAATGGCTGAAATATCTGCATCCGACCAAGCCGCAAAAGGCAAAAAAGCCCGTAGCCACAAGCTATCAACCAAAATAGACATGACGCCAATGGTAGATTTGGGCTTTCTGTTGATTACCTTTTTTATGCTTACTACTTCCTTGCTCAAACCAGTAACCATGCAATTGAATATGCCCGAAGACGGACCTCCTTCCAAAGTTCGTTGCTCAGAATCTTTGAATATAGTCTTGGATGATGACAACAAAATTCGATATTATCAGGGCATGGAATGTAACCCAAAAGTACAAACGACTGATTTTTCTGCTAATGGAATTCGCTCAGTTTTGTTCGATTATAAAAATAGAATAGGTGATGTTTTCACGGTGGTAATTAAATCAACTGACAAGGCAAAATATCGCAATATGATTGACCTTTTGGACGAGATGGTAATCACTAATAACAAAAGATACGCTATTGTGGCAATGACGAAAGAAGATAAACAACTTTTAAAGTGATGAGATATGAGTGATGAACTATGATTGATAAATTGAAAATATTTACTACTCCTCGCTCATTACTCATAACTTATCACTCATAACTTATCACTCAAAAAAATTATGAACTGGCTCAATTACCTCCTCCAAGTGAACCTGTATTTGGTTCTTTTCTATGGTTTTTATCGCCTATTGTTGCGGTCAGAAACCTTCTTTAACCTCAATCGGGGCTACTTGGTGGCATCGGCGGCGTTGGCGTTTTTCATACCCTTGATGCAGTCGGAATGGGTGCGGTCATGGTTCTTAACTGAGCAAGTTTCACAAACGATTTCTACGCTTTATGACCCGCAACTCATGTACATACGGGCAAGTGCAAGTCAAGTACATACCATGACGATGGGCGAAATCATAGCATTTTGTTACATCATCGGCATCATGCTGGGCATTGCACGTTTTGGGGGAAATTTGGTTTTCTTGGGACAAATGATGAAGCAAAAAACACAGGGAGAAGGCTCAAAAAGGGCATTTTCATTCTTTAATGTCTTGTTTGTGAGCAAGGAATTAAAGAGCCGTTCTACCATTATGAAGCACGAATTTGTCCATATTCGTCAGTTACATTCTGCCGATGTGATGTTGTTTGAACTTATTGCGATTTTCAACTGGTTCAATCCTGTGGTGTATCTCTACAAAAGCTCCATCAAGCACATTCACGAGTTTATTGCCGACGAAGTAGCGAGCCGCAACGAAGCCTCGAAAGCGGAATACGCCATGCTACTTTTCCAAGAACAATTTGGGGTTCAGGCAATTCCTTTGACTAATAATTTTTTCAATCAATCATTACTTAAACTACGCATCAAAATGTTACACAAAAGTCGTTCTACGGAAACAGCTTTGATGAAATACGGACTCATTGCCCCACTTTTTATGTTGATGATTGTGGTTTCATCCGCCACGTTAGCGAGTAAAGAATTAACTAAAATGGAGGAAATAGTTAAAGAAGTTTCCGCCAAAGATGCTCCAATTATTAGCGATAAGCCTGTGGTGGAGCAGGTTAAAGAAAATAATCCCAATGACCCAAATGTGGATTTGTCAGGTGCTTTGGTGATTAGTCCTTCTTTGGTTGATGAAGTGAGAGCGATTCAAGAAAGCAAGCGTGATACAAATGATGTATTTGATGCCGTAGAACAACAAGCTGAGTATCAAGGAGGGATGAATACTTTTATGAATTTTTTGCAAGAAAATATCAAATATCCAGCCTCAGCACAAAGAGCAAATGTTTCTGGTAAAGTATATACTCAATTTATTGTAAATACTGACGGTACAATTTCAGATGTAACTATCTTAAAATCAGTAGGATTTGGTTGTGATGAAGAAGCTATGCGAGTAATAAAACTGGCTAAATGGACTCCTGGAAAACAAAGTGGTCGAGCAGTAAGAAGTCGTTTTACAATTCCCATTAATTTTCAAATACCTAAATCAACGGAAGTTTTCAATGCCGTAGAACAACAAGGCGAATATCCTGGTGGCATGGAAGCATTCGGGAAATATTTACAGGAAAATTTAAAATATCCAGCAGCTGCCCAAAGAGACAATAAATCAGGTAAAGTTTATGTTCAATTTATCATTAATACGGACGGAACAGCCTCCGATTTTAAGGTATTAAAATCAGCAGGATTTGGTTTTGATGAAGAGGCTTTGAGGGTAATTTCATCTATTCCAAAATGGACTCCTGGCATACAAAGTGGAAGAGTTGTGAGAAGTCGTTATACAGTTCCGATAGCTTTTCAGTTGACAAAATAGAAAAGTATTATACTCATTTAAAAACTACTTGGAATCACTAATGAAAGCATTACAATTCATATTTATAACAATTTTGTTCAGTCAAATCTCTTTTAGTCAAGACTCAACAACAATTCAAAACATAGATGAAAAGTGGATTATCCAGAAACTACCAGCGGTTTTAGAACAAAAACAGCTTAAAAGTAAAATTGTGAATCCTAATTTCAAAATGCCACTTGCGTCTGGAGAACATGGTGGAAATCTAAACATTCGGTTGTGTTGTTGTGGCAACGGTCGCCCTCCGCTATTTATAATTGATGGGAAAGAGATGATAGATAGCATTTCGAGCAAGTTGAAACCCGATGACATAGAATCACTAATTGCTTTATCAGGCTTGAAAGCAACAGAAAAGTATGGAGAAAAAGCCAAGGATGGCGTGATTATTATCACTACTAAAAAGAAATAGATTCTGTCTGAATTTGGATTCGTCCGATTTAAGGATTTTTTGGATTAAACGTAAAATTTTACCCTCCAAAATCCAGTCAATCCTCTAATCCCACATGGTGCGACGTTTCGCAATCCAAATTCAGACACCTACCCCACCCCCAACAAGTGGGGATTTTTTAAAACCAAATCAACTAAAAAATTAGTTTCACTTAAATCATAAACAATCATGCAAAATCAATCAGAAAATCCCGAGACTTTGGAGGATATTGTCTTCCGAAATCGTAACAAATCTTACGGAGCTTATTCGTTAAGAACTGATTATCAAAAAGTTATTAGCCGTGCTTTGCTCATTGGCATTGGACTGTTTTGTTTGGCAATTCTTACGCCCATGCTTTGGGCAAAGGTGGAATGGAAGAAAAACAAAGAAATTACCGCCCAACTAATTGATGTAGTGATTCCTCCACCGCCAGTTGAAGTAACACCGCCTGTTCAACCCGACACACCTCCCCCACCACAGCCTGAGCCACAATTACGGTCTGAAACGAGATTTGTAGAACCTGTGATAGTAGAAGATGATAAAGCAACAGAACTGCCGCCAGACCAAGATGATTTGAACAAAGCCTCAAATATTGGAACAAAAGACGTTGTGGGCATTGATGAGCCAATTCCTTATGAAGAGCCAATTGCTGGCAAAGGCACTGAACCCGCCCAACCCGTAGAAGTAAAAGTTGATGAAAAAGATAAAGAATGGGTTATAGTTGAACAAATGCCCGAATATGCAGGAGGTGTAGCAGCTTTGTCTAAATTTTTACAGAAAAACCTTCGCTATCCAAATCCTGCGGCTAATGCTGGTGTGAGTGGAAAAGTCTATGTACAATTTGTTGTGGGACAAGATGGAGCCATTTCTAAAGTGGATATTCTGAAAGGCTTGGGTTTTGGCTGTGATGAAGAAGCCGAGCGAGTGATAAAATTGATGCCTCATTGGTCGGCAGGAAAACAGTCGGGCAGGGCAGTTGCGGTAAAGTTTACTTTGCCCATTAGTTTTCAGCTTACAGAATGAGTGGAAACAGGAAACAGGAGACAAGAAAATTTACTATTTCCATTTCTCCTGTTTCCTTTTCTCCTTTTTCATCATTTTATCAAACGGTACTTTTAATTTCAAGCAAAAAACTTATATTTGTCAGGAAAACCGCCCAATTCGTTAATACTACCTTAACCAATCCTGACAAATGTCATTATCAAATACTAATAAAATTTACCTTGTCAAAGAATCCATTTTCAAATTAGCCAATTTTACTTCCGAAGAATGGGATTTTTACCAAAGTATTATTGATGAAGTTTCCTTCAAGAAAAAAGATTTTTTAACCAAACGTGGCGATACCGAAAAATATGCATATTTCATCTTGGAAGGTGCCGTAAAATACGAAGCTATAACTGAACAAGGAAAAGAAATATGCGTTGATTTGGGCTTTCAGGGCAATCTTGTTAGTTCATTTGCTTCGTGTTTGGCACAACGCCCGTCGTCAATTTCTATCCAAGCCGTTACCACTATCAAGGCATTTAGATTGCGTTATCCTCCTGTTTTTGAACTTTTAGAAACTTCTAAAAATGCCGAACGGTTCCACCGACTCATTGCCGAGCAATTATATATCCGTGAAACTCGCAGAACCTATACTCTTATTTCCAAAACTGCCGAAGAACGTTATTTGCATCTCCTTGAAAATCAACCAGATGCCTTGCGTTTGATACCGATAAAGGATTTGGCTTCATATTTGGGAATTCATCCTGATTCATTGAGTAGGATTCGGAATTCGATAAAGGGATAATTCTTTAGTGATGAGTGATTTTTATTCATAACTTATCACTCATCACTCATAGTTTATCACTTCTTCTTGCTCCTCGGATGAAAATCCACAATGGTTTGTTGTAAATATTCACGGTCAAGGTGCGTGTAAATCTCGGTGGTGGTGATGGATTCGTGTCCTAACATTTCTTGAACGGCTCTTAAATCTGCCCCTCCTTCTATCAAATGCGTAGCGAAAGAATGCCTAAAAGTATGCGGGCTAATGTTCTTTTGAATGCCACATTTAGCCACTAAGTCTTTGATAATCAGAAATATCATTACTCTGGTCAGTTTCTTTCCCCTCCTATTCAAAAACACATGATTCTCGGCTTCGGGCTTAATATTATCCTGTTGGCTTCTGATGGTTTCCAAATATATTTTTACATAATGCAAAGCATCCCTTCCGATGGGAACGAGCCGCACTTTATTGCCCTTCCCGATGATGCGGAGGAAACCAATATCAAAAAAACACTCTGTCAATTTCATTTCCACCAATTCAGAAACCCGTAAACCCGAACTATAAAGCACTTCCAAAATTGCCCGATTTCGTGTACCTTCGTTGGTAGAAAGGTCAATAGCATCCAACATTTTTTCGATTTCGGGGAAAGCCAAAGTTGAAGGTAATTTTCGCCCGATTCTGGGGGAAACTATCAATGCCATGGGGTCAGTCTTGATTATATCTTCCAAGAGAAGATACTTAAAAAATGCCTTCAAACCCGACAATATTCGGGCTTGCGAGGTAGTTTCCAAGCCTAATTCACCGATGTAATAAAAGAAGTTAAAAATATGTTTATCCGTAACCGTTTCGGGCTGAATATCCAATTCACCAGCAATTTCAAGGTATTCCCAAAGCTTTTGAACATCACGCAGATACGCCTCAATCGAATTTTCTGAAAGAGAACGCTCCAAAGTAAGGTAGCTTTTGAAATTTTTTAAATAGATTTGCCAATTCATTTTTGATTTCGGATTGCGGATTTTCGATTGCGGATTTAAAATGAAAGGTATTTTAAAACAAATCCTAATTTTGATACGCTCAAAGATAACTAATAATTTGTTTTGAAATCCCTCTGAATTTACCAATATGAATCAATCCGCAATCCGAATTCCACAATCCGAAATCAAACAAAATGTCCAAAAAGAAAATCATCATCATCAATGGACCCAACTTGAATCTGTTGGGCAAACGTGAACCCGAAATTTATGGTCATCAGACCTTCGAGCAGTATTTTGAAGTATTGAAAGATAAGTACTCAGATGTGGTGGATTTGGAATATTTCCAGTCAAACCACGAAGGAGTTTTAATTGACAAAATCCACGAAATAGGCTTTTCCTACGAAGGAATCGTATTGAATGCAGGAGCATTTACACATTCGTCAATCGCCATTGCTGATGCTATCGCTGGCGTGAAAACGCCCGCTGTAGAGGTACATATCTCTAATGTATATGCCCGTGAAGAATTTCGTCACCATAGTTTTTTAAGTAAAAATTCCATCGGTATTATCATTGGTTTCGGTTTGCGAGGCTATGATTTTGCCATTCAGACGTACCTTTAAGTAGTAGTGAATTATGAGAGGTAAAATATGAATAAAACTTGGCATTAGCCTAAAAATTCTGAAAGCCTTTTTAGAATTTTTAGGTAAAAATGCTCGTTTAATCAACAAAAAACTATCTTTTTTATTGATTAAACGAGTTTTTCTACTACTTTTAGATAAAGTAATTTATATAAAACTAAATCTGAAACCTATGCTTAGTAGAGTCGCAAATTCCGTATATTGGATGAATCGGTACATTGAACGTGCCGATAATTATGCCCGTTTTATTTCGGTAAATTTCAATTTGGCATTGGATTTACCGCCCAATGTTCCCGAACAATGGAAACCGCTTTTGATTGCAACGGCAGATAATTTCATCTTTGAGGAATGCTATGATGCTCCCACTCGTGAAAATGTCCTCTATTTTATGACCTTCGATGTCAGAAATCCAAATTCCATTTTATCTTGTTTGTTGGAAGCCCGAGAAAACGCCCGTACCATCCGTGAAAGTATTTCCAGAGAGATGTGGGAGTATGTCAATCAGATTTATTGGACTGTCAAAAACGCTGCTACCGAAAGTAAATCGTGGGAATTGGCTCGTTATCAAGGCTTTCTGGATAATATCAAATCGGGTAGTCAGCTATTTTATGGCATTGTCGATTCTACCATCACAAGGGGCGAAGCATGGCATTTTGGGCGTGTGGGACGCCTTTTGGAACGTGCCGATAAGACCACTCGTTTTTTGGATGTAAAATATTTCACCCTTCTTCCCGAAATTGATGCCGTTGGTTCACCCCTGGATTTATTGCTTTGGTCGGCGGTATTGAAGTCCGTTAGTGCCTACAATATGTTCCGTCAGCAATATCAAATTGTGAATTCTACTGCCATCGTAAACTTTTTGTTGTTAGACAAAAAATTCCCTCGCTCGGTGATGCACGTGATTCGTCAGGCTGAATTGTCTTTATATGAAATATCAGGAACATCCATCACCAATTCATATTCCAATCCTGCCGAAAAGGCTTTGAGCAAATTACGTTCAGAAATAGAATTTACCGAAGTAAAAGACATTTTTGACCAAGGATTACACGAATTTTTAGATGCTTTTCAAGAAAAAAATAACAGAGTCGGTAAGGCAGTTTTCAAAACTTATTTCGACTTAAAACCAGTTATTCAAGAAGAAACTGCAACTATGATGATGAATCAGTGAGGATTTGCTTATTTTTGTGAAAACAAACCACACATGACATACTGTTTAGGAATAAAAATTAAAGGCGGATTAGTGGCTATTGCCGACACTCGCATCACCGCAGGCACTGAGGCGTACTCTAACAAAAAAGTGTCAATCCACGAAATTGGCAAGCACTCGTTGTTCATCATGACGGCGGGTTTGCGTTCGGTTAGAGATAAAGCTGTAATCTATTTCAACCGAATGACGGAGGAAGAAGGTTTTACATTTGATTTTATGTACGAAGCCGTAAATGCCTTCGGGGCAATGATTAGAAAGGTAGCTGATGAAGACCGAGCAATACTAAAAGCCGAAGGATATTCATTCAATCTGCATGCCATTATTGGTGGACAAATGTCTAAAGATGAGGAGCATAAACTATTTTTGGTTTTTCCAGAAGGCAATTGGATTGAAATAAACGAAGGTTTAAAATATCAAATTATTGGCAATTCAAACTACGGAAAGCCCTTATTGAACCGAGCCTTAACGTATGACACTTCCGTTGAAGATGCCCTAAAATTAGGGTTTCTATCATTTGATGCTACCCAAGTAAGTGCCAGCGATGTGGATTATCCGATTGACATAATTGTATATCATAAAAATAGCTTTCATATCATCGAACATCGCTTGGGACAAACACAAATGGAAGGTATTACCAAACAATGGAATTCACTCTTGAAAACCTCCGTTGATAACCTTTCTGATGATTGGGTGAAGGAAATACTTAAAAATTAGTGCATGGCTATCAGTTATCGGCAGTCGGCTATCAGTTGTTCACAAGTGTAGGGAACTAATTGCTGACTGCCAATTGCCGACTGCTGAAAGCCGAAAGCCAAAAACTATGAAATTAACGATTGAACACGAACTTGAATATCAGTATTCTAATGCGGTTTTCTTGGAGCCTCATTATTTATATCTACATCCCAAACATGGCTCATTATTAACAGTCATTTCGCACGAAATTGAGATTGTACCACAGCCCAGTACCATTGCCACAAACCTTGACTCTTCTGATAATATTCAATACATTCTTTTCTTTAAAGACACTACCTCTTCACTGCAAATCAAGGTAAATTCAGTGGTAGAAACTACGGAATTCAATCCTTTATCGTTCTTGTATCATCCCTTTGAAAGTAGCCTTTTGCCCATCACATATTCGGATGAATTAGCAAAAGTTTTAAGCCCTTATTTGGTAAAAGACGACATCACTACTTTGATTGACCAAACTGCCAGACAACTTGCCGCTGGTGTTAATTGGAACACTACCGCCTTTTTAACAACCCTCAATTCCTACATCCATAAATTTGCGTATGAAGTCAGGGACGAAGGAATTCCACATTTACCCGAAACTACTTTATTGAACCGATATGGCTCTTGTCGTGATTATTCAGTGCTGTTTATGGCAATGTGTAGAGCCTTGGGCATTGCTTCACGTTTTGTGAGTGGCTATTATTTCGTTGAACCCGAAGAACCCAATCAACAGCAATATTTACACGCTTGGGTAGAAGTATATTTGCCAGGGGGCGGTTGGCGTGGCTTTGACCCTACCCAAAATTGCTTGGTATCGGGCAATCACGTACCAGTAGGAGCGTCAGCAATTCCGCAAATGGTAACACCCATCAGTGGAACTTTCAGAGGAAGTGCGGTAAGTATTTTTGAAGCGAAGGTGAGTGTAAATAGCGATTAGTGTTTGAATCACCACTTCATATTTTACATTAATTTCTTCAACGTCATAATATTCGATTCTTCATCAAAAACGGATTGAATAGGTATTTGAAAATCGGTCATTACAAAACTTTTGATATTTCCTTCCGAAGATTTTAAAATGAGTTCATAACCATCTTCTTCAAGGTGATATTGCTCTATCGTTTGGTGGTCGGGGTCGATAATCCAATATTCTTCAATATGATGAGCCTGATAATCCTGAAATTTAACCCCTCTATCACGTTTTTTTGTACCTTCTGATAAAATCTCAATAATAAAATCAGGTGCAGGGAAAAGCGTTTGTTTTTCTATAAAATTCTCAGATTTTTCTTTTCGGAAGAAACAAATATCTGGCTCATAATCATTGCGAGTAAGCGTAATCATTATTTTTTCGATACCTACAAAACCTAATTGGTGGATGTCTCCGTAAATACTCATTAAGCGAGATAATAAAACAGTGGCAGAATTGTGTCTTTTCATCACGGGCGAGTGAACAATTATTTCACCATTGATAAATTCCACTTTTTCTTGCTCAGTAATATCGTTGTAGAAAGCAATTCTACGGGCTTTTTCATTATCAAGAGCAATATGTGCTTCTTGAAGAAGAAAGTACGCATCTGGCTCCTTTAATATTTCAGAAATAAGTCTATTACTCATTGTTTTTTGATTTTATTTCAAATATACTAAAAAGAGAATTTAATTGTGTATTGTTCCTCAAATTGTATATTTGTTAATTATTTTCAGAATTTACATTATCACAACTTATTCATTGAAAATATGGTAGGATTCAGCGAAAAGGCTCATCAATTAGGTTTTCATAAATTTTCGGATATTCCAGAACACCTTGTTTACGAGGAATGGGATGGTGTGCCTATACTTTATAAAGGCGTAAATGAATATGCTGTTCAGAATTATAATTTAAATCATCTCGAAATGGGAAGTAGTATCTTTCAATCACTAATAGTTGAATACATTTTAAAAATAATTTTTAGGAGTAACTTCGATGAAAAAAAATATGCGATTGCTACCAACGAACCAGGTCTTCATTTGGGCTATCGCAATAATATTTCAAACGATATTGCCATCATTGAAAGACAATTAATTCAGAATAAAAAGTCAGTAAAATACGTAAGTGTTCCTCCGAAAGTAGCCATTGAAGTAGATGTAAAAGCTGATTTTGAATCAGAATTTGAAAGTTTCGATGATTATATTAATCAAAAAACAAAAAAACTCCTTGATTTTGGCGTAGAAAAAGTAATCTGGATTCTATCGGCTGATTTGCAAGAAGTGAGAGTTTTTACAAAAAATCAAACTACAACCCACACTTGGACAGAAACCATTGAAATTTTAGAAGGTGTTACTTTTTGTTTAAATGATATGGATTTGAGTTAAGAATATAAAAAGATGCAAGAACAAATTTATCTAAACGGTGAAATCCTGCTCGCTGAAAAAGCTCAAATTCATGTTTCCGACCTCGGTTTAGTGCGTGGGTATGGTATTTTTGATTTCTTTCGGGCAATTGATGGTCAACCGATTTTTATTGAAGACCACCTCGACCGTTTTCATAATTCCGCCCGTTTGATGGGGCTTCCTATTCCCGAATCTCGTGAGCGTTTGCGAGAAATTATTCACGAAATTATCCGCTTGCATCCGCATAAACTGTTGGGCGTAAAAATGATTATGACGGGTGGTTATTCATCTGATGGCTATACACCCGCCGAGCATTCTAACTTAATCGTAACGGGAAAACCCTTCGAGTTTAAACCTGCCGATGTGGGTATGAAATTGATGTCAATGGAGTACCGCAGAGAGATTCCTGAAATAAAAACGCTCAATTATATCGTCCCGATTCGTGCCTTACAACAAATGAAAACGATGGGTGCAGATGATGTTTTGTATCACCGAGACGGCAAAATTTCAGAGTCATCAAGGAGTAATATTTTTATCGTAAAAAATGAAAAAATCACAACGCCCTTAGACGGTGCTTTGTTTGGCGTAACCCGAAAACATATCTTGAATTTTGCCAAAAATCATTTTGCAGTAGAAGAAAGAGATATTTCAACGCAAGAATATTTTGAAGCGGATGAAGTTTTTACCACGGGAAGTACCAAACGAATTGTAGCGATAACACAGACTGATAATCAGCTATTTAGTGATGGCAAAGTAGGAAAAATAACCAAAAAACTACAAGAACTTTTTCTTGCAGAAGAAAGAGAATGACGTTTTAAATCGTGTTTTAAAGGGAAAATCAAAATTTTTGAGTGACTTTGATAAAAAAATAATGTCTTAAATTTTGTGAAGGTATTAAAAAAAGATACTTTTGATTTTGGGTAAAGATTCACATTCAATACCTACTCAATTTATTTACAATTAATTAAACAAAACCTTCTTACAATTATGGGCTTAATGTCATTTTTTAAGGGTGTCGGAGAAAAGATTTTCGGAGGACACGAAACAGTAGAACCAGCCGCAGCGGCAACCGTAGAACCGTTGAGAGCAAGTGCTTTGTTGGCTCACATCAAAACTTTGGGCTTACCATACAACTCATTGACCGTGAAAACTGCGGGAGATACCGTTGTATTGGAAGGTGAAGTGGCTAAACAAGAAGATGCTGAGAAGTTGGCATTGGCTGTTGGTAACGTTGAGGGCGTAAAAGTGGTTGATAACCGTTTGGACGTAGCTGAACCAGCCGAAGAAGCAAAATATCATGAAGTAGTTTCGGGTGATACTTTGTCGAAAATTGCTAAAGAATATTATGGCGATATGATGAAATACCCTGTGATTTTTGAAGCTAACAAGCCGATGCTTTCACACCCTGATAAAATTTATCCAGGTCAAGTATTGCGTATTCCACCGTTGGCATAAATTTTGGAGAAAAGTAGTAAAGCAGAAGAGGAGACAGGAAAATATATTATTCTGTCTCCTTTTCTACTTTACTCTGTTTTCCTTTCTCCCTTTTTTTCTCCACTTCCTTTTGTTTCTTCTCTCTACTGGCTAAGGCTTTTAATTTCTTTTCCATTTCCACAGGATATTCCAGCAAATCCCTCAAAACTACCGAGGCACACACGCCCCCAAAAGCAGCAGGCATATAGGAAATTGTTCCGTAAGCAGATTTTTTAAAATTTGCACCATCCGTCAGCATCAAGGATTCTGCCATCATTTCTTCGGTGGAATACACGGCTTTTATGCCCGAAGTAATCCCCAATTTCCGCAAACGCTTTCGCATGAGTGATGCTAAATAACATTCACGAGTATCGAACAAATCGGCAGTACGAATTTTGGTTGGGTCAATTTTTCCACCCGCACCCATCGAGGAAACAACACGAAGTTTTTTGGCGTAAGCGGTTGTCAATAAAGTCAATTTTGGCGTAATGGAATCAATGCAATCCATCACATAATCGAATTTAGTATTACTCAAAATGGCTTCTGCTGCTTCTGGAGAAAGAAACTCACGAATAGAGGTCAAGTTCAGCTCGGGATTTATGGCTAATAATCGTTCTGCCATCAAATCGGCTTTGGGTTGTCCGTGCGTAGTAGCAAGAGCTGGTAATTGACGATTTCGGTTGGATGGGTCTACCACATCACCATCTACAATGGTCATTGTTCCCACACCCGAACGAGCAATAAATTCGGCGGCAAATGAACCTACGCCACCCAAGCCCACCACTAATACATGAGCTTTTTGAAGTTTTTGGAGACGTTCTTCTCCAATCAATAATTTGGTTCTACCGAGCCAAGCTAAATCTGACATTTGTAATGGTGATTTGATGATTGAGAGATTTGGCAAATGAGCGATGAGATTTACACTCAGCCACCATATTTTTCTATCAAAACCGTTTCCTTTATCTGATAATCGGTTGTTTTATCTGAATTTTGGGTCATTAATTCGCCAATAAATCCAGCTACAAAAAGCTGAACACCAATGATAATGGCGACTAATGCCAAGAAAAAGAGAGGATTATCGGTTACATTTCTGAACTTCAAATGATTGGTGATAGCATAGATTTTATCACCAATTAGATAAAGTGTGATGATACTTCCGATGAGAAAAGATAATATACCAAAACCCCCAAATATGTGCATTGGGCGTTTACCAAATTTTTGGATAAAAGTAATAGACAACAAGTCTAAAAATCCGTATAAAAAACGCTCAATTCCAAATTTAGTTGTGCCGTATTTTCGGGCTTGATGTTGTACTACTTTTTCGCCAATTTTATCAAAACCGTTCCATTTTGCCATTACTGGAATATATCGGTGCATTTCGCCATAAAGCGTAATGGTTTTGATAACTTCATTTTTATAAGCCTTCAAGCCACAGTTGAAATCATGCAAATAAACACCTGACATTGAGCGAGTTGCAGCATTATAAAGTTTGGTGGGAATAGTCTTGGTCAAAGGGTCAAAACGCTTTTGTTTCCAGCCCGAAACTAAGTCAAAATCGTCTTCCATAATCATTCTGTACAACTCTGGAATCTCATCTGGACTGTCTTGCAAGTCGGCATCCATTGTAATAACTACGTTGCCCATTGCTTCTTTGAACCCTACATGAAGAGCGGCAGATTTACCATAATTTCTACTAAACGAAATACCCTTGATATTTGTATTATTCTCAGAAATTGATTTGATAACTTGCCACGATTTATCACGGCTTCCATCATTCACAAAAATGACTTCGTAGCTAAAATTATGTGCAATCATTACTCGTTCTATCCAAGCACAAAGTTCGGGTAGAGATTCTTCTTCATTATAAAGTGGTACGATGACGGATATATCTAACATTTTTATATCAATAAAATTTTTAAAATATTCTTAGCCACGAAGGCATAAAGGCTCTAAGTTTTAATAGTAAATATTTTTGTGTCTTGGTGCCTTTGTGGCTAAAATTAAAATATCAAATAGTAGTCCCTCAAAAGTCGCTGAAAATCAGCCGTATAGCTTTCGTTTGAATCCTTAATAAAAAGTTGTTCGTTTTGAGGTTCTGTTTTTGTAAAACCAAAGGTCGTAATAATTCTTAATATTTTACTGCCTTCACGGTGATGAATACTTAGTTTTTTATTTGCAAAAAGTCCTAATTGATTTGCCATTGTTTCAAAAACCGAGCTTTCATACAAAGGTAATAAAACAACAAATGTGCCATTGGGCAAAAGAAGCCTCATCACCGAATTCAATAAATCCTCAAATGATAGTATATCGGTATGTAGTGCGTTGTTGCGTGCCTGTGTTTCAGCTTTGAGATGATTCTGAAAAAAAGGGGGATTACTAATGATTAAGTCATAACAATTTTCAGGCATAAAATACTGAATATCAGAATGATGAATAATGATTCTATCTTTAAAAATACTGTTTTCTACGTTCTCAATTGCTTGATTATAGGAGACTTCTTCAATTTCTACACCCTCAATTTTAGCATCACAACGTTGGGCGAGCATCAAAGCCAAAAGTCCAGTGCCTGTGCCAATATCCAAAATTCTCTTCGCATTCTGCACGTCAGTACATGCCCCCAAAATGCAGGCATCGGTCGTTACTTTCATCGCCGTTTGGTCTTGATGAATGGTAAATTGCTTGAAGGAAAAATGAGTATTTGAAGGCATAATTTAACCGCAAAGGTAAGTATCTTTGTTTATTGATTGAATTAAAACAAAAATAATGCTCGCACAATCTTATTCGCTTTCCACACTTTCCCATCAAGAACTTGACTTATTTTTAGCGAATGGCTGGTTTAGGCAGGGCTGTGTTATTTTTACGACTAATTTCCTCAGAAACAATGGTTTAACGAATAGTGCAATTTGGCTACGGATAGATTTATCAGTTTTTATTCCCTCTAAAACGCATCAAAAGCTCCATAAACTCAATGCAAATTTTAAGGTAGAATTTCGCCCTTTTATTTTGAACGAAACCCACGAAATACTTTTTGCCAAATACAAAACATCCATCAGCTTCGAGGCTTCTTCTTCGCTTCAAGATTTACTGTATTATCAACAAACGGGCAATATTTATGATACTTGGGAAGTGAATATCTATGACCAAGACAAGCTGATAGCAGTCGGTATTTTTGATGTGGGCGAAAAGTCCTCAATGGGCATCACGTGTTTCTATGACCCTGATTATCAGAAATATAGCCTCGGAAAATACTTAATGTTTTTGAAAATGGATTTTTCTAAAAAGCAAGGAATGGCATATTTTTATCCAGGCTATTTTTCTCCCAACAATCCGATTTTTGACTATAAATTAGACTTGGCAAAATCTTTTACGGAATATTTGGAATTGAGTTCAAACAATTGGAAATCTATGCGTGAATATTCCGCAGAAAATACTCCAATTGAGGTGATGTCTTTGAAATTGAGGGATTTACAAAATTATTTAGCTGAAAGGAATGTAGCAACAACCTTGTTTAATTATGAATTTTTTGATGCTGATTTGATTTCTACTTTCAATGGGATGAATACTTTTGATTTTCCTATTTTTCTACAATGCTTTGAAAACTACGGCAATATCAAACAGAACCCAATCATTGTTTTTGATGTAAGGGATTCACAATTTCATTTAATCATTTGTGAGGGTATTTATGACGTAACCTTAACGCCCAACAATCCACAACATTACACGGCTCAGATTCTACAAATTGCCCAACATCTTTTTGCTACTGAATTGGCTGAAGCGATGGCAATTATAATTTCGACTTCTTTTGTATTAGCAGAAGAGAATTTGTAGTAAAAAATAAAACCTACGCCAAAACCCCTTTCACCACTTTCCCCGCCACATCCGTCAAACGGTAGCGTCTGCCTTGATGTTTGAAAGTCATACGCTCATGGTCTATGCCCATGAGGTGCATGATAGTGGCTTGAAAATCGTGTACGTGTACGGGGTCTTTTTGTACGTTATATCCAAATTCATCGGTTTCTCCGTAGGTAAACCCCTTTTTTACGCCCGCACCCGCCATCCAAATCGTGAAGCATCTGGGGTGATGGTCTCTGCCGTAATTATCCACTGCCAACTTGCCTTGTGAGTAATTTGTTCTTCCAAATTCTCCGCCCCAAATCACGAGGGTATCGTCTAACATTCCTCTTTGTTTTAGGTCTTTTATCAAAGCTGCCGAGGCTTGGTCGGTATCTTTAGTGGTCTTTTTGATATTGGTGGGAAGTCCTCCGTGGTGGTCCCAACCTTGATGATATAGCTGAATGAATTTAACGTCTTTCTCCGCTAATTTTCTGGCTAATAGACAGTTAGCGGCAAATGTACCTGGCTTACGGGCATCTTCGCCGTACATATCAAAAATATAATCGGGTTCTTTCGAGATGTCCAACGTTTCGGGAACGGAAGTCTGCATTCGATACGCCATTTCGTATTGACTAACTCTGGAATTTATCTCCACATCCTTGACATGATTGAACTGTTCGTGTTGCAGTTTTCCTAAATAATCCAACATTCTTCGGCGGTCAGTGCGGTTCATACCGTTGGGGTCGTTGAGGTATAAAACGGGGTCTTTGCCAGAGCGAAACATTACGCCTTGATGTTCGGAAGGCAGAAAGCCATTTCCCCACAATTTGGCATAAAGCGGTTGGTCGTAATTGTTTGAACGTGAGAGCAATACCGAGAAAGTGGGCAGATTTTGATTATCAGAACCCAAACCATACGATATCCAAGAGCCAATACTCGGGCGACCTGCCTGTTGGTTGCCCGTTTGGAAAAAAGTAACTGCTGGGTCATGGTTGATGGCTTCGGTATTCATGGTTTTGATGAAGGTTAATTCATCGGCTATTTGATGATGATGGGGCAATAAATCGCTCATCCAAGCCCTTGATTTTCCGTATTGAGCAAATTTAAAATCGCCCATCGCCAAGGGGAATGACTTTTGAAAAGCCGACATACCCGTCAATCGCTGGTCGCCACGCACGGAGGCAGGAAGTTGTTGCCCAAACATCTCTTTTAGCTTGGGTTTGTAGTCAAATAGTTCCAATTGAGAAGGAGCTCCCGACTGGAAAAGGTAGATAATCCGCTTGGCTTTTGGAGCAAAATGTGGAGCTTTTAGCCCATCTGCCAGCGCATCCAAAGGGTTGAGCATAGACCCCAAAGCCGCTGCCCCAAGCGTAAGACCCGACTTGAATAAAAATTCACGACGGCTCAACTGATGTTCTACTTCTTGTATGTGATTCATCTTATCGGTGAAAGGTAAATGGTACACGGTAAACGGAATTTGCGACAACAATTCACTATGTCCATGCTATCTTTTTTAAATATTTTTATAAATTAAAACTATATCATCTAATAAAATTAAACTCCAAACCGTTCACCCTTTACCGTGAACCGTTTACCGTTTAATAACCGTTCCATCAAAATTTATAAGTGTCATTGCCAAAACCGTATTTGCCGCTAACTCGTTCTGATTGAGAGTTTTATCCACGTATGATTCTCCAATAGTGAGCAATTCTTTCACTCTATTGGGTCGCTTCTGTATATCTAAAAGTTCTTCTTCATACATCTGTTTCAGGATAGCAATCTCTTGCGGACGGGGGTAGCGTGATACCATCGCCTTGTACGCCAAGGTAATGCGTGCCTCCTCGGATATACCACCTTCTCGCATCATTCGCTCGGCTAATTTTCTTGCTGCTTCGTTATATTGCGGGTCGTTCATCATTACCAAAGACTGCAACGGTGTAGAAGTTTTTTGCCGTTTTACTACGCAAAAATATCGCTCGGGCGTATCAAAAGTAATAGCCGAAGGTGGAGGAGAAGAGCGTTTCCAAAAAGTGTACATGCCTCTTCGGTATAACGAATCGCCGTGATTTTGTTTGTACGAAACCAAATTTCGAGTAGTCAAAGCTTCCCAAATACCTGCTGGTTGATAAGGAAAGACACTGGGTCCACCAATTTTTTCCACCAATAAACCACTTCCTGCCAACACCGCATCACGGATTTGTTCGTGGGCGTACCGATAACTTGCCCCACGAGCC
>JANPGQ010000015.1:0-5294 GCA_031423975.1 Cytophagales bacterium
AATTATTAGTCGGGGAAGTCGACATAAAAGCCGCCGCTATTATCGGAGAGAAGGAAGACAAAGTAAAAACCGCCATTGAGGGACTGATTCCAACGGTTGTGGGTGGATTGATGAAACGTGCTACCAACGAAACTGGTGCTACGACATTGATGAATATGGTGAAAAAAGGGAAGCATGACGGGACTATTATTGAGCAATTAGACAGCTTGTTGAAAAATAAAGAGAGTTTTACCAGTTTTACCGAGAAAGGAAATAACGTAGTCAGTATGCTATTGCCCGACAAGAAAAGCTCAATTGCCACCATGATTTCACAGTTTGCGGGGGTTAGAAATTCATCGGCAACATCATTATTAGCCATGGTTGCTCCTTTAGTGATGGACAAATTAGGTAAATTAGTTCATACCCAAGGCTTGGATAAAATTGGTTTGGCTAATACTTTATTAGAGCAAAAAAGCTATCTCTTAGACGAAACGCCCGAGGATTTGCAACCTAAAATGATTGATGTTTTGGGACTAAGCACTTTCATGAGCGAAGAAATCAAACCGATTCAATACGCCCCTGGTTCGCCTATCAAATCGTCATCCATTAATAAGCCAGTCAATAACAAACCTACTGAATTCAGAGAAGTTAGTTATTCCGACAAGGATTATGATGAAGGCAATGGTAGTATGAATCTTCCTAAATGGTTATTTCCAGCGGTTTTGATTACGGCAGTTTTGGCAGGTGTTGGTTATTTTGCAGCTACTTATGATTGGAATAAGTTTAATTCAACCACCACTCTCGAACCTGACACTTCACAAATGGAACAGGTTACTAATGCCAAGATTGATACTACCAATTTGCCCAAAGACACGGTTGCTGTTGTTAAAGTGGATTCAGCTATTTCGGTAAATGTACCTGCTACCAAGACGATGGGCGTAAGTTTGCCAAATGGACAGAAACTTGATTTGCCAGAAGGTACTTTCAACTATAAGTTTGCCAAATATTTAACCGATTCATCGGCAAAAATTAATCAAACTTTTACATTTGATAATCTTAATTTTGAATCAAATTCTCCTGTATTAATTGCAGGTTCTGAAAAAACGGTTCAGGATTTAGCAAAAATCATGACGGCTTATCCACGTGTACAAGTAAAATTGACTGGTTATACCGATAATACTGGAGATTCACTCCAGAACCGTAAATTATCAGCAAAGCGTGCTTTTACAGTTAGAAATTTATTAATAGCCAACGGTATTTCAGACGTAAGGATTGACTTTGCAGGAAAAGGTTCTTCAAACCCTGTGGCAAGTAACGCAACCGAAGTAGGTAAAGCACAAAATAGAAGACTTGAAGTCAAGGTTGTGAAGAAGTAGGTTTTAGATATAAGCTGAAATTCATCCATTTTTAAAATAAATTCCTACCATTTTTTATTTTTAAGAAAAATAGTAGGAATTTATTTTTTTGGCACGCTACTTGTATAATAACTAATATCAGCAAAACATACCGCCAAGATGTAATGATGATGAGAAACCATTAGTTTTAAACAAATACTAATTACCTCATTTTAGGTTTTAATTTTTCGATTAGCCTGTTCATTTTCCCTCTCGGCACGTCATTTTCAGACGACATTTTTCCTGATTTCAAATTTGCATAGTAAAATTTTTTCATAGATTTTTTATGGGTTAGGGTTATTGAAAAGGTCATCTGCCATGCGGATGACCTTTTTTGATATTCTACCCTTTAAAATTTGCTTTCTTCTTTTGCAAAAATGCGGTAACACCCTCAATAAAATCTGGAGTTTTGCTTGCTTTATCTTGATTTTCTGCCTCTAATTCCAACATTTGTTCCAAGGTAGAATGATAAGATTGATTCAATACTTTTTTGATTAATCCAATTGCTTGCGTTGCCCCTTGTGCATACATCATGGCAGTTTCTGCCACCACTTTATCCAACTCATTTTGCGGAACCATCTTGCTAACTAAGCCCAATTCCAAACATTCCTGAGCCTCTACAATTCTCCCCGTAGAAGCCAATTCAAATGCTTTTTGAGAACCTAATAGTCTTGGTAAAAAATAGGACGAACCTGCATCTATTATCAAGCCAATATTGACAAATATCTGCGACATTCGGGCAGTTTCGGAAGCAATTATTACATCACAAGCTAAAGCTAATGAACAACCCGCACCAGCTGCAATGCCATTTAGTTTACAGATAACGGGCTTGGCTAAGTTTCTGATTGCCAATATCATAGGGTTGTAGTTTTTTCGCAATGATTCCCCCAAACTGGTTGTTCCTCCCATTCCGTTCTTCAAATCGGCCCCCGATGAAAAGGCTTTGTCACCCGTACCCGTAAGTACTACTACACGAACGGATTCGTCTTCGCCCGCCTGTATAAAAGACTTGGTGATTTCTTGTATTAATTGAGGACTAAGAGCATTATAAACTGCTGGACGATTGAGCGTTATCGTGCAAATTCCTTCTTGAATTTCGTAAATGAGATTTTCGTACATTTCTTTTTGGTAAACGGTTCACTGTCAAAGGTGAACGGTCATTTTATAACTAATTTAATATATGAAATTTCCAAAAGTTCTTTACCCGTAATGGATATTTTTTTGGGAAGTGGAATAAGTATCTTAAATAAAATTTCCGTTAAACAGAACTACTGTTAAACTCATCAAAAATCCCAAAATACTGCCAGCAATCACCTGTAAAGGCGTATGAGCGTTCAAGTGCAAGCGGGCAGATATGAGTAAACCCATTACCAAAACTACGATTAATATAGGATAAAAAAGTTCAGCATTTCCATATTTTATTGCAATACCAATCAATGCTCCCAACATTCCACTAATACCAACGGCATGGGCAGAAATTTTCCAATAAAGACTAATAATGGCAACGGCGGCAATAGAGAATGCGATACCTGTAATAATTAATGAAACCTCTGGCAATTGTTGGAGTTTCATGGTATAAAAAGTAGCAATAAATGTATAAATTATAACCGTAATAAGATAAGGGAGTCGTCGGTCTTTTAAAGTTTCCATCCGTAAATCACCCACAAAACCGAAGCGATGAAGGGCATAAATGGTGAAAACGGGCAACACAAAAGTTTGTAAAAATATCAATATCAAAATCCCCATTTTCAGGCTCAACATACCCACACGGGCAGAACCATTGAACATTTCAAGGTTTTGAATGGATTCAGGGGCTACATAAAAAAGAATAGCAAAAATGAGGGTCGGCATCAGCAAAGGATGCAAAACGGCAGAAAGTATTTGTGCGAGACGAGTATTCAAATTTCAGTAAATAGTTATCAGTGAACAATTGGCGGCGAACCGCAATCAGTAAACAGTTAAAAGCAAGTGATTGCCAGTAAATATCGAGCAATCAATCAGGCTATAAACTGCTGTCTATAAACAAATAATTTAGAAAATATAAATGATAATTTAATCAATCTATTTTCTTTCTGCAAATTACATAAAAAAGCCATTCACTATCTCAAAATAGTCAATGGCTTTTACTGATAACTGTTAAATGTTTACTGATAACTGTTTTAAAGTTGTTTTCTCAAACGTGCTACAGGAATATTTAGTTGTTCTCGGTATTTGGCAACGGTTCTTCGGGCAATGTTGTAACCCTTTTCGTTCAGATATTTCTCTAATTTATCATCCGACAATGGATTTTTCTTAGGCTCGTTGTCAATTAATTCTTTCAAGATATTTTTTACTTCACGGCTCGAAACATCTTCTCCCGAATCGGTAGCGATACCCTCTGAGAAAAAGTATTTTAATGGATATAAACCAAACTCAGTCTGAACAGATTTACTACTGGCAACCCTTGAAACTGTAGAAATATCCATCTCAATTTGAGTAGCTATGTCCTTCAAAATCATTGGTTTAAGTTTCGTTTCATCGCCCGTCAAGAAGAATTCTTTCTGATAATCCAAAATAGCCTTCATCGTTCTCAGCAATGTATTTTGGCGTTGTTTGATGGCATCGATAAACCATTTTGCCGAATCTAACTTTTGCTTAATAAAAGTTACGGTCTCTTTGATGATACGATTATTTTTATCGCTCTTGTCGTAAGTATCCAACATTTCGTGGAAAGAATGACTTACACGCAGTTCTGGAGCATTTTTAGAATTTAACGATAACTCTAATTTCCCGTTGGTATTAGTCAAAATATAATCGGGCATCAAATACTGGATGATAGTTCCATCCTCTTCTGCCGAGCCTGGTCTTGGATTCAATTTAGTAATTGCAGTAACCGTCCGCTTCATAATTTCATCATCAATCCCCAAACGCTTCTGAATTTTGTCATAATGTTTTTTAGAAAATTCCTCAAAATTATCCGCCAAAATTTTATACGCATTTTGAATAATTGGGTCCTCAGTATCTTTTCTTTTCAATTGTAACAATAAACACTCTTGCAAATCACGAGCAGCAATGCCAGGAGGGTCAAATGATTGAATACATTTCAACACCGTTTCAACGGCTTCAATGGTAGTATAAACACCTTGTGTAAATGCCAAATCGTTGACAACCGCTTGCATTGGGCGACGAATATATCCGTCTGCCTCGATAGAACCAATTAATTGTCTGCCAATAATTTCTTGAGTTTCTTCCAACTGAAGGAAGCCTAATTGGTCAGTCAGATGGTCGGTCAGGCTTGAAACCATCGCAATGGGCATCTCCTTATCATCCTCATCGCCAGAGCCATCGCCTTGCATTTTATAGCCTGCATAATCATCGTGCAGGTAAGATTCTATATCTAATTCACGGTCATTATACTCGTCGAATTTTTCATCCGCAAAATCATCAAAATCTTCATCGAAATCATCCCGTTCTTTAACGTCATTTTCCATTTCCATACCTTCTTCGAGGGCAGGATTTATTTCGAGTTCTTCTTCGATTCGGGCGGAAAGTTCAAAGGTTGGTATCTGCAACAATTTGATAAATTGAATTTGTTGCGGAGATAATCTTTGTTGTAATGATTGGTTTAAGGAGAGTTTCTGCATAATGCTCAGGCTGTAAGGTAATTAGTGATTGACAGGTTGGTATTATTTTTGTTGCTCGCACAATTAAATACCTTTACATCAAATATCTTGCCAAATTTATGTTAATTATTTTTACAAAGTCAATACTTTATTGATAAATAATGAAAATATATTATTAAGTTGTTGAAAATCAGTTTTTTAAAGTTTGTTTGAATAAAATAATAAAATGTATAAATTTTTATTTTTATGATAAAAATTTATGTAATTTTTATCATAAAATGCCTCTCATTAGAACCTGATTTAGCATATTTTTTATACT
>JANPGQ010000016.1:0-2792 GCA_031423975.1 Cytophagales bacterium
GTCATCAGCGGTGGTGGGCTACAAGCTTACATTAGGCGAAGATTCAGTGCCAGTCTGTTATGATGACATCGAATTGGCAGATTGTTTTTTTGTAACGGGAGCAAATCCTGCGTGGTGTCATCCCATTATTTGGCGAAGAGTGGAAGCTCATAAACAAGCAAATCCTGAGGTAAAAATCATCGTAATTGACCCCAGACGTACACAAACAGCGGCTCAGGCAGATTTACATTTACAGCTCAACCCAGGAACAGACATTGTTTTAACCAATATCATCGGGCGAATCCTCATTGAAAATAATTGGATTGACCAAGATTTTATCACTAACCACACAGATGGTTTCGAGGCTTATCGTGAGCAAGTTTTTACCAGAACGCTTACGGAAGCCTCTGAAATCTGTGGTGTTTCGGTAGAGGATATTACATTAGCTGCTCGATATATTCACGAATCAAAAGGTTTTCTTTCGATGTGGACGATGGGACTAAATCAGTCAGTAGTGGGCGTTAATAAAAACCTATCACTCATTGATTTACACTTGATAACGGGCAAAATTGGTAAAGAAGGTTCTGGTCCATTTTCACTTACAGGTCAGCCCAATGCTATGGGTGGGCGTGAAGTGGGCGGTCTGTCTAATATGCTACCAGCCCATCGAGATTTATTGAATCCCGCTCACCGAGATGAAGTTCAAGCGTTTTGGGGTGGTACAAAAATTTCGGATAAACCAGGTTTCACCGCCACAGAAATGTTCCAAGCCCTTGCCGATGGTCGCATGAAGGCAATCTGGATTGTTACTACAAATCCGATGGTGAGTTTACCCGATTTGAATATGGTAGAAAAAGGCTTGCAAAATGCCAAATTTGTGGTAGTGCAAGATATTTCCAACCGTTCAGATACTGTAAAATACGCCGATGTGGTACTTCCTGCGGCAGCTTGGGCAGAAAAAGATTCTGTTTTTACCAATTCAGAAAGACGAATTACACTACTTCCAAAAATTGTAAATGCTCCAGGCGAAGCCTTGGATGATACAGAAATAATTATCAAATTTGCCCAAAAAATGGGCTTCGCTGATTCATTCAACTACTTGAATAACAGCGAGATATATGATGAACATTGCCGTTCAACCAAAGGAACAAATATTGATATTTCGGGTTTGAGTTATGAAGTTTTGAAAGAAAAACGAAGTGTTCAATGGCCCTTTGTCGATGTTCGTGATTCGATGCTTGATGTTCGGAGTAGCGAAAACCAAACCTCTAAACCCCAAACATCGAACCCCGAACATCGAACCGAAGCGACGGTCGCATCGAACTTCGGAACAAGACGCTTGTTTACAGACAGCAAGTTCTACACCTTAAATCAACGGGCAAAAATCCATGCTGTGCCAGACCAAAATCAGTCTGAGCTAATCAATGAAGATTTTCCATTGGTGATGACCACGGGACGTATCCGTGACCAATGGCATACCATGACCAAAACGGGCAAGGTCAATAAGCTCAATCAGCACATTGCCCAGCCTTATATTGAAATTAATCCAGCCGATGCTGAAGAACGTAATTTATCTGATAATCAATTAGTTATCATAGAAAATAGACGTGGAAATGCTACCGTAAAAATCAAAATCACGACTGATGTAAAAACTGGTGTTTGCTTTATGCCAATGCACTTTGGGAAGATTTTGGGCAAAGATTTTGGTCGTGCCAATAACCTAACCAATACTTTGGTGGACCCACGCTCTAAAGAACCTGATTTCAAATTTTCAGCCGTTCAGGTTCGTGCGTACATCAAACCAGTGGAGAAAATTGTGATTATCGGAGCAGGTTCTGCGGGATTAGGATTTATCAATTCTTACCGCCAATTGAATAAAACGGATGAAATTCATGTGTTTTCAAAGGAGATTTATCCTTTCTACAATCGTGTAATGTTGCCCGACTATATCTCAGGAGCTCAGGAATGGGAACAATTGGTAAAATTACGAGAAGACCAATTTACGGAAGCAAATATTCAAGTTCATAAAGGTTTAGAGATTGTAAATATTGATAAAAAAAACAAAGTAGTCATAGATTCGGAGGGACAAGAACATACTTACGACCGTTTGGTTTTAGGCATGGGTTCTCGGGCGTTTATGCCACCATCCGTTCCCAAAATTCCTGGGATTTTCAATATGCGTTCACGCTTGGATGCGGATAGTATGAAACCATTTATGAATCAAGAAAACCCTCATGCCCTCATTGTGGGCGGGGGATTATTGGGCTTAGAATTGGCGGCTTCCTTGCGTGAAATAAACGTAAATGTTACGATTGTTCAACGTATTAGCCGTTTCATGGATAGACAATTAGACCAATTAGGCTCTGATTTACTCCACGAAGAAATCATAAATTTAGGAGTCGACGTTTATTATAATGATGAAGTAGCCGCTTTTTATGGTACGGATAAATTTGAAGGAGTACGGTTAAAATCAGGTAGGAAAATTGATGCCCAAGTAGCAGTTTTTGCCATCGGAACAAGTCCAAACGTGGAAATTGCTCGTGCCGCAGGATTAGAAGTAAATCGTGGTGTGGTTGTAAATGACTATTTGCAAACCTCTGACCCAGATATTTTTGCAGCAGGTGAAATTGCCCAATGGAATGGCGAAATGTGGGGAATCACCGCCGCCGCCGAACAACAAGCCGACATCATTGCCAAATACATTGCTGGCGACTGGTCAAGTTATTATAAAGGCTCACTTTCGGTAAATATTATGAAAATTCAGGGCGTACAATTATGCTCAATGGGTATGATTGAAACCCCTAAATCGCCTG
>JANPGQ010000017.1:0-6043 GCA_031423975.1 Cytophagales bacterium
CATAAATGGCAGTCAGAAATAGAGATATTTCTTTAATCTATTAATCAAATATACATATTATCGAAATGTGCGATAATCAACAAAGTCCATTCCAGACGTGAAAGAAAAATTATAATATCTTTATCAGGATGTGACGCACATATTTGAGCTGATAACAAACCATATTTTTTTTAGGAAAATAAAGTGACCCTCCACACGCCAAAAAGCATTATCATTTGCAGTCTTGATGATATATTAATTCTCAAAAACGCCTATAAAAATAAATCAGCTTATCATTTCGTAGATGGCATAATTTTAGTATTATTCTTGATACAACATATCATTGCTGTGTCAAGAAATTATCAAAAATGGATTAAAAAAACTCTAATATTATTACTGACACAATGTCAGTTTTATTTAATTTTAGATTATATATTATTGCGGTTTAAAACACCAAATAATATTTGGTATAGCTTTTTTTTGATTTTTTAATAAAGGTTAATTAAATCATAATCAATTAGTTACGCTTCATTATATTAACTATCACTACAATTAAATTATAAATATATTTCCTCGAAAATTGACTTTCTCAAAATCTATTTATTTCCCCTCAAAACATTATTCTCCTGCTTGTTTGTGATTATTTACGTTAAATGATTTTACTTTGTAGCTTAATTTTCAAAGTAAAAAATCTTACATATTTTAATGGAACAATTAAAACGAATTATTGAGAACGCTTGGGAGGATACCAGCCTCCGCTCGAACGAAGAAACAAAAGCTGCTATTGAAAGAGTCATTGAAAAAGTAGATAAAGGTGAACTTCGCACGGCTCAACCTAATGAAGATGGCTCTTGGTCGGTTAATGAATGGGTGAAAAAGGCAATTGTAATGTATTTTCCAATGCGACAAATGCAGGTTCAGGAAGTAGGTATTTTTGAATTTCACGATAAAATGAAACTCAAAAACGATTATGCCACATTAGGCGTAAGAGTTGTACCTCCTGCTGTGGCACGTTATGGAGCATATTTAGCGAAAGGCGTTATCATGATGCCTTCGTATATAAATATAGGAGCGTATGTGGATTCGGGTACGATGGTGGATACTTGGGCGACGGTAGGAAGTTGTGCTCAAATTGGAAAAGATGTGCATTTGAGTGGTGGAGTAGGTATTGGTGGGGTTCTTGAACCAGCACAAGCATCACCCGTAATTATTGAAGACGGTGCATTTATCGGTTCACGTTGTATTGTGGTTGAAGGAGCAAGGATTGGGAAACGTGCCGTTTTGGGTGCGGGTGTAACCATCACAGGTAGCTCTAAGATTATTGACGTGACAGGTTCAGAACCAGTAGAATATATTGGATTTGTACCAGAAAACTCAGTCGTTATTCCAGGTAGTTTGAGCAAGAAATTCCCTGCGGGAGAATATAATGTTCCTTGTGCTTTAATCATAGGAAAACGTAAGGAAAGTACCGATTTGAAGACCTCTCTAAATCAGGCTTTACGTGAGAATAATGTAGTAGTATAATTTCGATGTTCGATGTTTGTTTCGGGCGGCGTTCCGCTTAGATGTTCGGAAAAATCAAAGTCGTGGTAGGGGAGACCTCCACGACTTTTTTGTTTTTACTGCTTAATAATAATTGTTTACTGCAAACTCACCTTCGCAATCTCAATATTTCCATCCACCATTACAGCCTCAATTGTAACCACAACAGATTTAGAAGTTGGTGTATTACTAATATCACCCACGGAATCTATTGGGACTAATGGATTTGCTTCTGGAAAATAGGTAGCAGTACATTTTCTTGGAATATTGTATGGCACAACTATAAACCGTTGGGCTTCTCGATGTATTCCTCCAAAGTGATTATGCAAATTAACTACTTGATAGTTAGATAACCCAGCCTCTGTGATGTCTTCGGGATTCATCATGATAATCCTCCGCTCGTTGTAAATACCTCTGTATCGGTCATTTAAGCCATATATTGTGGTATTAAATTGGTCGTGTGAGCGTACAGTCATCATGATATATTCATGATTGGCTAATACTGTCGGCTCGAACTTATTAATGGTAAAATTAGCCTTTTTATTTTCCGTATTAAATTTACCCTCTCTTGCTCCATTGGGTAAATAAAAACCATTCTCTTGGCGTACTCTTTCATTATAGTTTTCAAAGCCGCCAATTACTTTTTCAATCAAATCTCTGATATTATCATAATTGGCAATTAGTGAATCCCAATCAACTTTATTGTTGTGTTTCAGCGTAGCTTTTGCCATACCTGCAATAATGGCGGGTTCGGACATTAACGTGTCTGAAACGGGTTTTAAGACACCTTGTGAACTATGCACAACGCCCATAGAATCCTCCACAGAAACGAACTGATGTCCAGTGGCTTGTTGGTCTATATCTGTGCGTCCGAGCGTGGGTAAAATCAGGGCAGTCTTTCCATGTACAAGGTGCGAGCGATTAAGTTTTGTGGAGACATGAACCGTTAAATCACAATTGCTTAATGCCTTTGCGGAGTATTCAGTATCGGGAGTAGCAGAAAGGAAATTACCACCCATTCCTATAAACACTTTGGCTTCCCCTTTGTGCATAGCCTTAATGGATTTTACCGTATCTAAACCATGTTCTTGGGGTGGTATAAAGCTAAATACTTTTTGTAAATTCGCTAATAATTCCTTAGATGGCTTTTCATAAATTCCCATCGTACGGTCGCCTTGTACATTGCTATGTCCCCGCACGGGACAAGTACCTGCACCTTCCTTTCCGATACTCCCTTTGAGCAATAAAAGATTGACAACTTCTTGTATCGTAATAACAGAATTTTTATGTTGCGTCAGTCCCATTGCCCAACATACAATTATCCGATTATTAACACTCAGTAATTCAACTACTTCTTCAATTTGAGCTAATTCCACGCCAGTTTCAAGCAACAATTCTTCAATTGAATAATCATTCAAATCTTCCATTAATGCTTCATATCCCGCTGTATTGGTATTAATAAACTGATAATCAAATACTTGACTATCTGATTGCTTATCTTTTTCAATTAATAGCTTTATAATACATTTTAGAAGGGCTAAATCTTGATTTATCTTTACTTGGAGGAATATATCTGCCAAAGTGGTAGCGCCCGTGAGCATATCCGATACGTCTTGTGGGTTTTTAAAGGCTAACAAACCTGTTTCTCTCAGGGGATTTATGGCAACAATTTTCGCTCCTTTCCGTTTGGCTTTCTCCAAGGTCGTCAACATACGGGGATGATTTGTACCTGGGTTCTGCCCTAATATGATGATAACCTCCGCCTTTTCAAAATCTTCAATGGTAACACTTCCTTTGCCAATTCCTACCGTAGAAGTCAAAGCAGCACCCGATGATTCGTGACACATATTAGAACAGTCAGGCATATTGTTTGTGCCGTACATTCTCACGAAAAGCTGATACAAAAATGCGGCTTCGTTTGATGTTCTTCCTGAAGTATAGAAGATGGCTTCATCGGGAGATTTGAGATTTGTCAAGGTATTTCCTATTAAAGAAAAAGCCTCCTCCCAAGAGATTTTTTCGTAATGCGTTTGCCCTTCTCGCAATACCATTGGGTGCGTTAGTCGTCCTTGTTGACTCAAATAATAATCAGATTTTTCAGAAAGCTCCGCTACAGAATGTTGTTGAAAAAAGGCGGAACCTACTTTACGGGTAGTAGCTTCTTCGGAAATAGCTTTTGCTCCGTTTTCGCAATATTCAGCAATGGGCGAACGGTGATCAGGGTCGGGCCAAGCACAACTGGGGCAGTCAATACCATGATGTTGATTGAGTTTTAAGAGTGCTTTCAATCCACGATTAATAGGCATTGCTCCGAAGACGTGTTTGAATGATTGATAGACAGCGGTAGCACCCACAGCCTCAGTGTAAGGTTTATCAAGTTTTAGTCCTGTGAAATTGGTGGGAGGCTGGGGGTTTATGGTTTGCATTAGGTTTGAATTTTTATAAAAAAGGTTTATGTTTGCAAATGGACAAAGAAAAATTTAAAATAGTTTGGAGAAACATCGAAATTGGAGAGATGGAAATCATGTCAACTGATATGCAATATATTGATGGACTTTGGTTGTCATATAATAAAAATGAGTCATTAGAATTTGAAAAACTCGTTACTACCTTCAATATAAAAGAAACATACAATTTTCCAGAAAAAGGGACACGTATTATTTTTAACTTAACCAACGCATTGGTATTAGGCTTTCAAGATAACTTTCTGTTACTAAGAACGGTTTACAGAAAAGATGCGATTGATTGGTTAATAAATAACGTAAACTGATTTCCTCAAACCAATATCCTCTCAGCCCCACTATACACATTAAACCTATCTTCCTTCACAAACCCCAATAAAGTTACACCAAATCGTTTGGCAGTCTCAATGGCAAGGCTTGATGGAGCGCCAATGGTAGCGATAATAGGAATGTTAGCCATCATTACCTTCTGAATCAATTCAAAACTGGCTCTGCTACTCATTAGTATGATTTTATCATGTAGGGGTAAATTTTGCGTCAGGGCATTGCCAATTATTTTATCTAAGGCATTGTGCCTGCCTACGTCTTCCCGAATGAGGAGAATCTTCCCCAATTTATCAAAAAGTGCCGCAGCGTGCAAACCTCCTGTATAAGTAAAGGCACTTTGAGCCGCTGTCATGTCATTCAATAATTGATAGATGATAGCAGTCGTAACTTGCCATTTTTCAATACTTTGACTTACATTAATTCCGCAAGTCATGGCTTCAATGGCTTCAATAGATGCCTTTCCACAAACCCCGCAGCTTGATGTCATATAAAAGTTGCGTTGAAACAATTTACTATCAACCTTTATTGTAGGTTTCAATTCAACCCTAACGATATTTTCTGTGGCTTGTTTTCCTGCATCAACGCAATATTTTATGCTTGATACTTGCTCGTAAGATTGGATGATGCCTTCTGAGTAAAGAAAGCCCAATGCCAAATCAAAGTCGTGCGTAGGAGTCCGCATCGTAACAGAAACACTCTTTTGCTGACGATTGTTTAATTCTCCGAATCCTAAGCGAATTTCCAAAGGTTCTTCCGTTGCCACCAAATCGTCAAGTTCTTGAACAGGCTGATTATTAGAATATTTTAAAAGTTTTACGGCTGATATGGAGTACATTTTCTTTTATGGTGAAATAATATGCAATTTTGTAAATAAATTTTAAAAATATGATATATGAAACAGCACCCTTGCGATTGGGGCAATATAATCGGCTTGAAGTAATTAAAGATTTAGACTTTGGGCTTTATCTGGATGGATATGTAGAAGAAATTCTTATACCACGGGTCTATGTTCCCGAAGGTACGCAAATTGGACAATTCTTAGACGTCTTTATTTATCGAGATTCAGAGGATAGGCTGATTGCTACGACTTTAAAGCCTTTGGCAGTGGTTGGAGAATTTGCGTATTTGCAGGTAAAGGACGTAAGCAAATTGGGCGTTTTCATGGATTGGGGACTTCTGAAAGACCTTTTAGTACCTTTCGGTAATCAACACAGCAAGATGGGTTTGGGGCGTTCTTATATGGTTTATGTATATATTGATGAAGAAACTGAACGCATCGTAGCAACCGCAAAAATAGATAACCATTTAGAAAAAGATATTTCGAGCCTTGTGGAAGGGCAGGAGGTAAGCATTATTCCTTATGAATATACCGATTTGGGCATCAAAGCATTGATTGACAAAAAGTATATGGGCGTAATTTACAAAAGTGAAGTGTTCCAAAATGTAATATTGGGAGAAGAAGTAAAAGGCTACATTAAAAAAATTAGAACTGATGAAAAGATAGACTTAGCTCTTGTAAAACAAAGTTACGATAGAATTGACAATGTTAAATCAGAGATATTTGCCTTATTACAATCAAAAGATGGCTATTTACCATATACTGATAAAACAGATGCTGATATAATCTATCGGGATTTACAAATGTCAAAGAAGGATTTCAAAAAAGCAATTGGTGGATTATATCGTGAAAGTAAAATTAAATTAGCAGATGATGGCATTTACATTGTTAAATA
>JANPGQ010000018.1:0-5485 GCA_031423975.1 Cytophagales bacterium
TGAAAAAAATGCCCCAAATTTGGCTTATAGTCTTACCTCTAAAAATTGCAAAAGACTTACAAAGATTTTAATAGTGGTTAGGTGTTTGTTAAACGTTCTTCATTTTGGAGAACGTTTATTTTTTTACCTAAATCCTATTAATCCACAAACTTATGAAAATCCAATATCCCATAAAAAACGCTCATGTTTTATCAATTGAAGATGCTTCGCATTCTTTTCAAACCAGTATAAGTCAGGGACTTAGCGTTCAAGAAGCAAATAATCGGAATAGAACTTTTGGGTTAAATATTTATGAATCTCAGCCTCAAAAAAGCGTTTGGCTTATTGTTCTGGAACAATTCAAAAGTCCAATTGTCTATTTATTGGCTTTTGGGGCTTTAGTTTCGCTCTATTTTCAAAACTATATTGAAGCCATTGCCATTGCCGTAGTTATTTTGGTCAATGCGTTGATTGGCTTTCTGATGGAAATGCAGGCTCGTAGCTCCATGAATGCCTTGAAGGAAATGGATATTAATAAATCTAAGGTTATCAGAGATGGAAAATTGCAGGAAATTGATTCAGAAAAAATAACGCCTGGCGATTTAATTGAATTAGAAGCGGGCGATATAATTCCTGGCGATGGGCGTTTGGTGGTGTCCAATCAATTGCAATGTGATGAATCTTCGCTTACGGGAGAATCGCTTCCAACGCTTAAAAACACCGAAATCCTTTCCCAAGAAACCACCCTCGGCGACCAATTCAATATGGTTTTTAAGGGGTCATCGGTGATGAATGGCAACGGGAAAGCAATCATTACGGGGATTGCCAAAAATACCGAATTAGGCAAAATTACGTCCTTAGTTGAAAGCTCCGTTGATACTGAAACGCCCTTGGATAAAAAACTGAATGCCCTCAGTAAAAAGTTGATTTGGATAACCTTAATCATGACGGTAATTTTTGCGGTAACGGGTATTATTCAAGGAAAAAAATGGTTGTTGATTCTTGAAACTTCCATTGCCTTAGCCGTTGCCGCTTTTCCAGAAGGCTTGCCCATCGTGTCCACAGTGGCATTATCCTACGGAATGTTGTTAATGGCAAAGCGAAACGCCATTGTAAAAAAATTGTCTGCCGTTGAAACATTGGGTAGCACCAGCGTGATTCTGACCGATAAAACAGGTACGCTCACCGAGAACAAAATTTACGTGGATACTTTCTGTTTTCCAGAAGAAACGGTTAAAGCGAGCATTGAAAATAATACCCTAAAATTTCTGAATGGCGAGATTAAAAACAAAGAAAATTTCGATAAAATAAAAATTGTGGGGGCGTTATGTAACAATGCTTCTACGGAAATAAAAGGCAAAAAAGAGAAAACCTTGGGCGACCCCGTGGAAATTGCCTTGCTTCATTTAGCCAATACTTCAGAAATTTTGCTGGATGAAATTCATAAAAAATATCAACGCATTGGCGAAATTCCATTTGATGCCGACACTAAAATGATGGCAACTTTACACAAAAACCAAAAAGGAAATTTTGTGGCAGCAAAAGGTGCGGTGGAGCAATTATTGGAAAAATGTAATAAAATCCAAAAGGGCGAATCCACCACGGAATTGACTCAATCCGATAAAAAGAAAATCCTCGAGGAATCAGAAACATTATCAGAAGAAGGACTGAGAGTTTTAGGATTTGCGTACCGTGAAGATGCTAAAATTAACGATGAAAATTATTTGAATGAGTTAATTTATATCGGCTCAATCGGTTTTCTGGACCCGCCACGATTGGATATTAAGAAAGCCATTATCACGTGCCGAGATGCGGGCATAAAAGTGGTTATGATAACGGGCGACCATCCTAAAACGGCTTTGAATATTGCCAAAAAAGTAGGTTTGGTGGATGAGGACGAACAAAATGTGATCACTGGAAGTGAGTTATCGGAGATGAAATCACTCACGAAAGACTGGAAAAAACGAATTTTATCCACTGCCGTATTTGCCCGAACCACCCCAAAACAAAAATTAGATATTGCCGATATTTTTCAGAAAGCAGGAAATATTGTTGCTATGACAGGCGATGGTGTGACTGATGCCCCCGCCTTAAAAAAAGCCGATGTTGGCATTGCGATGGGTTTGCGGGGTACGCAAGTGGCGAAAGAAACCGCCAGTATTGTCCTAAAAAATGATTCGTTTACTTCCATTGCCGAAGCGGTAGCACACGGGCGAGAGATTTTTAATAACATCGAAAAATTTGTTATTTACCTTGTTTCCTGCAATTTGAGCGAGATTTTCATTGTAACCGCCTTGGGTTTTCTTGCTCCTGCATCCACCGTTTTACCCTTGCAGATTTTATTTTTGAACATGGTAACAGACGTATTCCCAGCCCTTGCTTTGGGTTTGGGAAAAGGTGATAAAACCGTCATGAAAATTCCTCCAAGAGATTCTAAAGAAGATATTGTAACCAATAAAGATTGGATTGAAATAGGCTTTTATTCGGCTATAATAACGCTTTCAGTGATTTTTGCGGTCATTTATTGTAAAGAATTCATCACCAAAGACCATAAAATTTTAAATAATGTGGCATTCGTAACCTTAGCTTTTGCTCAATTATTTCATGTTTTCAATATGTCATCGCCCAAATCGCAGTTTTTGGTGAATGAAGTTACCAAAAATCATTTTATTTGGTATGCAATAGTCATCTGTTCGGGGTTGATGGTGTTCGTATATTTGATGCCAGAGATGCGAATAGTTTTGGGCTTATCAATTTTACCGATAAATGTGTGGGGAGTATCAATCGGAGCAAGTTTAATTCCTTTGATTTTGATTCAAATTTATAAGGCTTTTAAAAAAATAGAATAAAACTCATGTCCAAAATTATCACCATTACCTTCAATCCAGCGATTGATAAAAGTACAAGGGTAGAAAGACTAATTTCAGAAAAAAAGTTGAGTTGTGAATTGCCAGTTTACGAACCAGGCGGTGGCGGAATAAACGTAGCTCGTGCCATCAAAAAATTGGGTGGAGAAGCAACCGCTGTCTATTTGGCGGGCGGATATTCGGGAATAAGGTTGACGAAATTACTGCATGAAGAATCCGTTGAAACCGTAGTTACGAAAACCCGAAATGATACCCGAGAAAATTTAGTGGTGGTTGAAGTTGCCACCAATAAACAATTCCGTTTTGGGATGCCAGGGCTGAAAGTTTATGAATCCGAATGGCAAGCGTGTTTAAAGAGCATTGAGCATATTAATCAAGTAGATTTTATCGTAGCCAGTGGTAGTTTACCCGAAGGAATCCCAACAGATATTTTTGCCAGAATTGCTTTAATTGCCCAAACGAAAAAGGCAAAATTCATAGTAGATACCACAGGCGAGGCTCTCAGGCAAGCCGTTGAAACAGGCGTACATTTGATTAAGCCCAATTTAGGAGAGTTAAGTTCACTAATGGGAATGGAGGAATTGAGTATTGAATCGGTTGGGAATGTGGCAAGGCAACTCATCGAAAAAGGTAAATGTGAAGTTGTGGCGGTTTCGATGGGGGCAGATGGAGCCATGCTCGTAACCCAAGATTTGATGGTTGCCATAAAGCCCCCAAAAGTTGAACGAAAAAGTACAGTAGGGGCGGGAGACAGTATGGTGGCGGGTATCGTATTGAGTTTGTCTAAAAATAAAAGTTTGATAGAATCTGTACAGTATGGTGTAGCTTGTGGTACGGCTGCAACCATGAATGAAGGCTCTGAATTATGCCGAATAGAAGATGCTGAAAGGCTTTATAAATTGATTAAAAGCTAAAAATACAATTCAAACCTTAAAAATAACAACATGAAAACTATCCTTTTTCCAACTGATTTTAGTAAAAATGCCGCCCACGCATCCCGTTATGCGGGTATGTTGGCAAAACTATACGATGCTAATTTGGTATTTCTGCACGTTAATAACGTCCCAATGATACCGCAAAATAATATTTCTTTCGGAGTCGATAGTGCCATTTCGCTCAGTGAAAAAAGTACAAAGGCTGACTTGGAGGTATTTACCAAGCAATTTATTCACGATTCAGATTTACCCGCCGAAAGAATTACGCAACGAGTATCCTACGGATTTGCGGCAGAAATAATCCTTGAAATTGCCGAATCCATCAAAGCCGATATGATTGTGATGGGTACGCAGGGAGCATCGGATATGATGGACAAATGGTTGGGTACGCACGCACAAGAGGTGATGAAAAAAGCTGAATGCCCCGTTTTTACCATTCCCAAAAATGTTCCGATTGATTATCCACAAAGAATTCTGTACGCCGCTGATTTTAAGGAAGATGAAATATTGGCAACTGAAAAACTGCTGTACATGGCAAAACCTTTGGGTGCAAGTTGCAAAGTGGTTCACATTCACGATTATTTTGAGCCAAATGTTGGACATATTTTAGAAGAAACCATCAAAGAATTAGAAGAAAAATTCAAAAATGAGGACGTAACCATCCAACAATTTCATCGGGCGGATATTATTGAAGGCTTGGAAGGTTATATCAAAACATATGACCCGGATATATTGGCAATGGCAATTCACGAAAAATCATTTTTGAGTAGTATTTTCGATACCAGTATCACTCGGCATTTTATCCAAGAAGCAAAATTACCAATGCTGACTTTTAAGAAATAAGCAATCATCATGCCCTCCAATAACTTCAATATTCAAGGTTTAACCCAAGCACAAGTAATTGCTTCGAGGGAGAAATACGGTAAAAATGCCGTTGATTATCGGCATGAAAATGCCTTTTTAGTCGCTTTGAAAGGTTTTTTGAAAGACCCAATGGTGATTTTGTTGTTGGTGGCATCGGTGATTTATTTCGTAAGTGGACAAACAGGGGACGGCATTTTTATGGTTTCGGCGATTGTCTTGGTTTCTGGTATTTCCATGTATCAAGACTCTCGCAGTAAAAATGCTTTGGAGAAATTACAAGAACTCACCCATCCAAAATCGAAGGTGATTCGGGACGAGAAAATTGAAGAAATTAAAAGTGAAGATTTGGTGGTCGGAGATAGTTTGATGGTGGAAGAGGGAACGTCCATTTCTGCCGATGGCATCATTGTACATTCCAACGATTTTTCGGTAAATGAGTCCATTCTCACGGGCGAATCCTTTGCGGTGGAAAAAGATAAAACCAAAGAGGATAACCTTGTTTTTCAAGGAACAGCCGTTGCCACAGGTTTAGCCATTGCCACCGTCACCGCCATCGGTGCTGAAACCAAATTGGGTAAAATAGGTAAAAGCCTTCAAGGCATAAAAGAAGAAAAAACACCATTAGAATTACAGATTGGCACTTTTGTAAAAAATATGGCTCTCATCGGGCTTGTGGTATTTTTTGTGGTTTGGGGTATAAATTATTTTCATTCTAAGGAAGTAATGGATAGTTTGCTTAAAGCCCTTACGCTTGCCATGAGTATTTTGCCACAAGAAATTCCCGTGGCTTTTACTACTTTTATGGCTTTGGGAGCTTGGAGAATGATGAAAAAAGGCATC
>JANPGQ010000019.1:0-3552 GCA_031423975.1 Cytophagales bacterium
TTTTCCATTCGTTCAGCAAACTTATCGGCATCTTCTTCTGGGTTAGCTTCTTGCGAGGCCATCATTACATCAAAAGCAATTCTTTCACAAAGCGCCGCTCCAAAACAAGCTTTTGCCGAAATTTCAGGGTTTTTAGATTTCATTGCTTCCACAAAAAACGCCTTCGCTTTCGAAGCTTGGTAATAGTCATTATCATAGTTTTTGCCATCGTAAGAATTCACGTCTGAACTGCTCCAACCGTGCCTTCTTAAAATCCACGAATTTCCGTGCGTGGTGGTGTTCAAAGCCCCGCAGCCCAATAAATAAGCACTTTCTACATCGTTCGGATTGGCTTTCAATTTGGCTTCTAACTCCGCTAATTTCTTCGCAAAAGTGTATGGATTGTAGCTATTTGTTAATTCTTCTCCGTATTTGGGCGAGATAAAAAATGGGTCTTCGTTGAACATGGTCGTCCAAATTTCCTCTTGCCAAACCTTCGGATTCACCTTCCCGAAAGCCTTAGCCGCTTTGGCATAATTATGCTCGTCCATAGCACGTCTGCCCATGAGGGTATAAATTTGGTCATTTTCAAAACCCACCAACTTTAGCAAACGCTTATCAAAATCCGATTTATTGGGGTCAGTATAATACTTGATTACCTGCTCAACGGTTGCCAATGAAGTAGTGTCCTCAATCGGAAACATATCTTTTTGCGATTCATAACCACCGTATTCAGCCCCACTATTTACTTGAGAAGTCGTCAACATGGTCAATAAATAGGCTTTTGCAATGGCGTGGGGAACGGTTACGGGTATTTGCTCAGTGGTTTTATTGGAACAACTTGACAACATTCCACCCTTTTTTTCTACCGTTTGAGGCGGCTGAATACCACGATATTTTGCCGCTAAAACATTACAAGATTCCAAAATAGCATTGCCCAATCTGAAACCTTTAGGCTTACCAATTTTCTCTAAAATCGGTAAATAGGCCAATTCTACTTCGGGCGTAATTCCGGTAGCTTTCTTGCTGGTCAATAATAATTCTTGAATCAAAATCTGATTTTGTAAACCTTCGTTCTTTGAATTTACACCTTTAGCCTGAGTCAAAAATACTTCTGATTTACCAAAATCGCCTTGAATATATTCCATGTAAGCGGAAGCAATTTGCCAAAATCCAGTTTTAGGAAGTTTGGGATTCTCGGCACATTTTACCGAAAACGCTTTCAATTTTTCCCAATAATCAGTGGCTATTGCTTGTTTCTCTTTAGTTTTGATAGAATCTGCATCGTAATACCAATAATTTTGTCGATAATAATAAGCTTCATTTTTGTTGATTTCACGAGCCATAATCAATTCAGTCAATGAATTTTGTGGGTCAATTTCTACCATTTGTTCCAGCATCGGCAAAGCATCCGTGGCTGGTTTTATGCCCGCAAAAGCATAAGCTGCGGCTTTTTCATGGTCATTTTTGCAAAACTTCAACACCTCATTATTTACCGTAAAACTATCCAACCTGGCCCGAGTTACCACGTCAGCCTGAGAACGGTGGGAGGGGCTACGGTCAAATACTTGGGCAAAATCATAGTAGGCTTCTGCTTGGTTACCCAAGCTAACTTCGGCTTCCGCTTTTCGCATCAAAGCCCAGTCGCTGATAAAACTTTTTTGTGTAATTGGCTCAATCAATCTGGTAAATCTATTGATGGTTTCTTGGTAATCTTTACTGATGGCAGCAAACCTAACTAATTGAAAATCAAGGCGTTCTTCGATAAAATTGTCCTTATTCTGTTTTGCTTTTGCCAATAAATCAAAAGCTTTTTTCTCTAAAATAGTTGCTTGCGAAACATATTTTGTGGGTTCTTCGCCTTCAATATTCATGCTTTTTTCAAAATCAGTTGCTGCTTCTTTGGCAAAAATTACGTAGTTTTTAGCCAATTCATTTTTCGTTTCAGAGAGATATTTTTGCAGTTTTGAACCCGCAAACTTTCCATAAATACCCATTTCAATGTCTTTGGCAGCCACTTTATTCTGACAATATTTTTGCCACGCCGCTATATTTTCAACTTCAGATAAGTCAATGGTATCGGTTGGACTTTCCATTTCATTATACCCGTAAAAAAAGTTGCTGGTGTAGTGATATTTTTGATTTTGGGCAGAAGCATTTGAACTTTCGGGCATGAAAAAACTCATGAATTCGTCCACATCAACCATACCTGGACCGCAGGCGAGGAGTGTGAAAATAGCAAAAATTTTAACGGAACGTTTCGTTAATGTGAAGGAGTTTTTGAATTTGTTCATGGTTATAATAAGAAATATTTTGGGGGTCAAGATGATACAAAGCAAATGTAAGTTTTTGGTTTGATATTTTCTCTAAAATGTTGCGAGAACCCTTCAAAATATCTTCGTAAGGGGCATCTTCGCATCGAAAAATATCTCCTTTGCGGATGGAAATACGCTGAAAATTTCCATCATTTTTGACGATAAATCTTTGTTTGTCAGCTTGTTGCGAAAAATTATAATTCGCCTTCACAGTCTCGGCACTTAGGTTATTGATAAAATACAAAAAACGCTCATTTCTGAAAACCACCGTCCAGTGAAAAATGGGCATCACCACATCAAGCGGGAGGGGATATTCTTTAATTTGTTCGGTGTATTGGGTCAATAATTTAGGTGAATAAATAGAGTTTAGCGTAACAGGATTTCGCCAATCACTCATATTATAGCACATCAACATTCCCCTTTCTACGGGCGGAATACCCGTTTTTTTGTAAAATTTCACTTGATGCAAACGGATAGTTGCGGACAAATGAAGGTTAGATTTCTGCAATATTTTGAGCAAAGAAAAATACTTTTGTTTAGTAGAAAGTGTCCAATCACAATCGATTTGAATTTCGGAATAAGGCTGCGGAGACAGTCTTGATATTCCTGATAAAATCGTGTTGGCTAAAGAATCAATTTCGATTTTTGGAAGGTTTTTAATCGTTTGATTCGTAATAAAAACTACGGGAATTATTTGGCAAGAATCGGGTAATTTTTCGCTAAAATGGATGGGTGCATCTACTTGAAAACTTCGTCTGGCAACATTCCAAGAAATATCAAAAAACTTGATATACAATTTCTTGACTTGATTTTCAGCAAGCGTATTTTTTTCTAATTCCGAAAGTTTGAAATTAGATTTCCAGTAATAAAATGCCCTTTCAAGCTGTTTAGAGGGCTTTTTTTGGCAAGCGGATATACTAAAAATTAAGATTATTAGAAGGGGAATTTTGTATTTCATTCAATGAGATTTGGATAGAGTGCAATATTAAACAAAAAAAATGTTAATAAAACTGTTTAAACTTGTGAGTTTTTAATTTGGTAAAATTTGTCGCCCAGACGACGTATATCTCTTATTTTAGAAAAATAAAAAGTTTAAATCCTTTCAATTAAAATATCAATTGCAGGGACTTTTTCGTGACTTTTTGCGTTCTATTTTTAGTCATAACTCTCAACAAACCTAAATCAAATAATGCCCATTATCAACTCAACTTATCAGCCGTCGGGGCTTTGGAGAAATCCACACTTTTCTACCATTTAT
>JANPGQ010000020.1:0-6816 GCA_031423975.1 Cytophagales bacterium
TGTGTGGCAACCAACCCCAAGGCTCAAAATGAATATTGGTTTGCGTGCCAGCAATTACCAAACCACAGGCATAAATTATTTACGTCCAGAACCCCGTATTGCGGCAGCATTCAAAGTAAAAGATGACTTGGCTTTCAAAGCTTCCTATGCTTTGATGAACCAATATGTTCATTTGCTTTCAAATACGGGCTTAGGATTGCCCACCGACCTTTGGGTGCCTTCAACGGATAAAATTGCTCCGCAACAATCAGAACAAATTGCGGCTGGTTTTGCCAAAGATTTTGATAAAAAAGGCTTAACATTCACCATAGAGGGCTATTACAAAAATATGAGCAACCTGATTAATTATAAAGAAGGAGCGAGTTTCTTATTGGTAAATAACCCTACAGGAGCCAATAAAGTGCGTTGGGAAGATAATATCACTTCGGGAAAAGGGTGGTCTTATGGCTTAGAATTTTTACTACAAAAGAAAGTTGGGAAGTTTTCGGGATGGGCAGGTTATACGCTCTCGTGGACGTATTGGCAGTTTGATGAACTCAATTTTGGCAAAACTTTCTTTCCAAAATACGACCGTCGGCATGATATTTCATTGGTCGGGATTTATGAGTTAAGTCCTAAGATTACGCTTTCAGCCGTTTGGGTTTATGGAACAGGAAATGCCCTCACAGTGCCACTTTCACGCTATAATGCCTACGGAAATTTTAATACCAGAGTGAATACTAATGGACCGAATGGCGGAGGAGATAATGCCTTAGTTAGCAACGCTTCTAATTTATTATTTGGCAGTAATGCCGTTCAAGAATACGGTGAGAAAAATAGTTTCCGTGCCGAGGCATATCATCGTTTGGATTTGGGTATTCAGTTTCACAAAAAGATGAAGCACCATGAACGTACTTGGGAATTTAGTTTGTACAATGCTTATAACCGTAGCAATCCATTTTTCTATCAATTAAACGATAAAAAAGATGCGGTAACGGGCGTAACCAGTACGGTTTTCCAACGCTATTCCATTTTCCCAATTGTGCCTTCGTTTAGTTATAATTTTAAGTTTTAAAAACTGTTCAAACCTATAAGGATTTCGAAATCCTTACGGTTCGCCGTTGCGATAGGTTATGTTATCAAAGAAAATGAAAAATATAAAAATATTTATCTTACTAATAATCAGCTCATTAGCCTTGTGGAGTTGTAATAGTTTCGTAACAGAAATTGACCCTTCACAATTGCCAAGTACGGATTCCAGACTGGTTTTATCTTGCTATATTTCACCCCAAGATACTATTATTTCTGCAAAATTGACGGAAACTAAAACCGTTATCAGTACAGGTGGCACAAGGGCAGATATTACTAACGCTACCATGAAAATCTCGGATGGTACGAAAACCGTTGCGATGATTTACGATAATAATTTACTGTATTATCGTGCTTTGCCTTCGCAGATGCCAATTTCAGTAGGTAAAACTTACACTATGACTGTCAGCACGCCTGATGGAAGAAGTGTTTCGTCAAAATGTACTGTACCACCGCCCATTACCATCAAAGAAATAAAGGTGGATTCAGGAACGGCAGTTACGATTAGAAACTTGAATGCCAAAGAAGTAAAAGAATATTATTTGAAATTAATTTGGCAAGATTTACCAGGTAGTGTGGATTATTACCGTGGTTATGGCTTTATTACGGGTAGTATTGGTACAAAAGATATGGTGAATAATGTAAATGGGCAGAGTACCTTTGCAGTAGATTTTACAAGTATTGACGATAAAAATTCGGATGGCAAATTATTATCCCTTAATGTAACGTATCAACCACCTCGAAATATTACTCAATTTACGCTTCAGAAACTTACCGTAGGTCTTTTTCATGCCGATATAAATTATTTTAATTATCATGAATCTTTAAGAAAACAGCGAGCCAATAACAACCCTTTTGCAGAACCAGTATTGCTTTATACCAACGTAGATGGTGGTTTTGGCTGTTTTGGAGCTTATAATGCAACTTGGAAGGATTTGAAAGTGAAGTGATTATACAAAAAACGGTAGTTGTCCTTCAAAAGGACAACTACCGTACAATTTCATTGCGTTCGGCACAGCCGAAAGCCAATTGCTAAAAGCTATTTACAGTTTCAATACCAAGCCATCGTAAGCCAAATTTATAAAGGGAGGCAATTCCATTTCTACCTCACGGTGCAAGCCCATTTGATGGCTTATATGTGTAATATATGCTTGTTCGGGAGCAATTTTTTCGATAACCTCAATCGCTTCCGCCAAGCTAAAATGCGATAGATGTTTTTCCTTTCTTAACGCCCCAATTACTACTACTTTCGACCCTCTTACTTTTTCTAATTCTTTATCCGAAATAAAATTCACATCTGTTATATACGTAAAATCTTTTATCCTAAATCCAAAAACGGGCAGATTGAAGTGCATCACTTCGATGGGCGTAAAATTTACTCCAGCCACTTCAAAAGGCTGATTTCTGACTTCATTAAGTTCAATTTGGGGAATACCAGGATATCTTATTTCTGTAAAAGCATAAGCAAATTCTGTTTGAATCTGCTCTAAAACCTGTTTACGGGCATAAATAGGCATATCCCGCTTTTGGAAGAAGTTATAAGCTCTTACATCGTCAAGCCCAGCGGTGTGGTCTTTGTGTTCGTGCGTAAAAATGACAGCATCCAAGTTTTTGATGCGTTCACGAAGCATTTGTTGTCTGAAATCGGGACCAGTATCAACGACAAAACTCTTTCCATCAATTTCAATATGAATGGAAACCCGCAGGCGTTTGTCTCGGAAGTCAAGGGATTGGCAAACCTCACAGCCACAGGCAATTACGGGAACGCCCTGCGATGTGCCAGTGCCTAAGAAGGTGATTTGCATGAAGAGTTATTGGTTATTAGAAATTGGTTATTAGTTATTGGGCTAAAGATTATTTCATCAAAATCTAATAACCATTAACTAATAACCAATAATAATCTATTCCGTTAAGGCTTTTACTTGTGCCACAAGGGCATCAAAATTTAGTGGTTTTGCCAGCATATCATCAAAACCTGCTTCTTTGAAATCTTCCATCGAATAGTTACGAGCATTACCCGTGATGGCAATCATCGGTAACTTCGCTTTTTTCTCATCTTTCAAACCACGCACGGCTTTGGCACACTCCATTCCATCCATTACAGGCATATTTATATCAAGCAAAAGAATATCAAAATCTTCTTTCTCGAGGGCATCCAAAACCTGTTGCCCATTCTTTACTGAATGGATTTCAAAGTTTTGAAACTCTAATATTTTTTTAGCAAGGTTTTGGATAACAGAGCTATCTTCGGCAATTAATACTTTTTTCATATTAAAATAAAATTGTTTATTGTGGTAAAGATAAGAAACGGCACTCAAATAATTAAGAATTAAAAATTAAAAATTAATAGTGCCTAATTCGTTTGCTCATTTAAAGGAATCAATATTACTCATTTTTACTCACCATACGGTTTTCATAGAGTACCAAACAAAGAATATCTCGCATCGTTACTTCACCGTGCAAACCTAAGGTTCTGAGTTTGTTTTCTACGGCATCAGGATAATTTTGAAACCAGTCTAAATCCAAAATCGTGGTATCGGGCAAACCTGACTCATTCACTACGGGAAGATTATCAACCAATTGTGGATTACTTTCCATATAATTCATTAAGTCCTTGATTGTCAACCCTTTTTGAATGATTCCCGTGCTGTCCACGCTATTTGTTGCCCCTTGCAAATCCGATTTTAGTAAGGCAAATACCTTTCTATTTCTGACTTCTATTTTTGATTTTAACGGAAATAATCCTTCTAATTGTTGAATGGCAATTTCTTGAACAGACTTGCCGATAAAATCAGGAACGCTTAAATCTAAGCAATATGAATTTTGATTTTCAAAGGAATATTTGGCGGGGTCGTTTACGTCCAAAATAACTCTACTGGTCTTTTGGTCGTACAAAATTTGGTAAATTAACGATAAAGGGCAGTTGATAAATTTGTATTCAGAACTCGATTCTTTTACAAATTCTGTGGCGAATCCTGACTTATAATTTGAAAATTCTATTTTGTACGTTTGATTTTTGGGCTTATTTACAATGATAGGTTGGTCATAATTTTGTAAAGTGTTGGTTGAAGAAGTATAAGAAGCTTCTTGATATTCATGCTTCATTGTGAAGGTAACTGGTTCACGATTGATTAATTTGCCGATAACTTCTTGGTCAATCTCATCGGGCGAAGTGAATGCTAATACTACGCCATCTTGGTCAATCACCACCGTATGCGGAATAAAATGATGGTAGAACATATCGTTCAGTTTTCGCCCCCAATCCATTGCAAAACTTACATTTTTACAGCCCCTTTTCTGAACGAAGGCATCCACTTTATCACGATTCTCTTCCGATATTTCAATAACCTTGATGGCATCGCCGAATTGGAATTGCAGTTTTTCAAAGTGCTTGATATACGGAATGCACGGCGCACAATAGGTAGCCCAAAATTCCAGAATCACCACTTTTCCACGAAGTTCACTAAGAGCAAGGGGTTTCTCGATACCGTTAGCACCGATAACGGACATCGAAAAATCTGGACAAACTTTTCCCAACATCGGAGGATTGGTTTGAGCCATAAAGGTTTGTGCGAAAACGGAGTTTGTAAGGATTACAAAAGCTACGGTCAGTAGTTTTTTCATATTTTTTCTTGTTTCGGAATGATGGTTAGCTACATTCCAAAATGTGTGCCGTGAATATACGATTAGATAAAATTAGTAAAATTTTTGGAAGGAATAAAACTTTAGGAAGTATTTTTAAAGCTATAAAAATAAAAAGTCGTTTGAAAGATTTCAAACGACTTTTAGAGGTTAAGTGGCTGATTTACAGTTACAAACAGTTTCTAAATTATTTTACCGTAAAAGATACTTTTGCTTTATCCCACATCATGGTTACTTTTCCAGAATCTTCGGCTTTGATGGTGAAACGTTCAGTCATTTCATTTGCCTCGGCTTTGGCAGTTACTCTCAAAACATCCTCGGCTTCTTTATATTCGTAGTTACCCCACTGCTTAAAGTTTGTATTGAAAATAATAGTCCATTCTTTTTCACCAGGAATCGAAAACAAGGCATATTTACCCGCTTTTAAGGCTTTTCCGTTTACCATAACGTCTTTATTTACTTCAAAAGTAGGAGCATTATTAGCACCAGTACGCCATACTTTTCCGTAAGGAGCAAGGTCGCCCGCCCATACGTTACGTCCTTTCACGGCAGGTTGGTGATAATTGATAGTAAGGGTTGTTCCACCAATAGTTGCCGAAGTTTTGGCAGGAGGCGAAGGCATTTTTGCGGCATCTTTGCTCATATCGTGTTGAGCATTTGTAATGAAAGCTGAAAGAGCAAATACTGCTAAAAAAAGTAATTTTTTCATTTTGAAAATTGGTTTTAATTGGAAAATTTGATGATTTCAGAAATTGACAAGACAATTCAATTTCTGAATGAATAACGAATTAAGAGAAAGTAAGTTTCATTTTTCAAGAAAGAAAACAAAAATACCCTCAACCTGGAAGATTGAAGGTATTTTTGTTATTTAAGAAAGCGAATGTCTAATTAAAAAAATCTTTCATTTTTTCAAAGAAATTTTTGTCGCTTTTACTTGGTTTTGGTTGGAAATTGGGAGAATTACGCAATTTTTCCAATATTTCAGTTTCTTCTTTCGATAAACTCTTTGGAGTCCAAACGTTCACGTGAATCAATTCATCACCCACACCATAGCCGTTCAATTCTTTGATACCTTTTCCTTTCAAACGAAGGATTTTGCCAGCTTGTGTACCTGCGTCAATCGTAATTTTTGCTTTTCCGCCAATGGTTGGCACTTCAACGGATGTTCCCAAAGCAGCATCCGCAAAATTTAGGTAAAGGTCAAAAATAACGTTATTACCATCACGGTGTAGCAATTCATCGGCTTCTTCTTCAATCACAATCAACAAATCCCCCGCAACTCCACCTCGTGGCGGAACGTTTCCTTTGCCCGACATAGATAATTGCATTCCTTCGGCAACTCCTGCAGGTATTTTGATTGGAATAATTTCTTCTTCCAATACTCTCCCTTCGCCAAAACATACCTCACAGCGTGTTTTTACTTGTTTTCCTTCTCCGTTACAGGTTGGACAAGTGGAAGTGGTAACCATTTGCCCAAGCATTGTTTGCTGTACTCTACGTACCTGACCAGAGCCTCCGCAAGTTGCACAGGTGTTCAATTCAGTACCATTTTTAGCACCGTTTCCACCGCATGATCTACAAGAAACATGACGTTTTACCTTGATTTTCTTTTCAACGCCATTGGCAATTTCTTCGAGGTCGAGTTTGAGTTTGATTCTCAAATCTGTACCTTTTCGTTGGCGAGTTTGCTGACGACCTCCACCGAACATATTTCCAAAAGGGCTTTCGCCACCACCAAAAATATCTCCGAATTGGCTGAAAATATCTTCCATATTCATCCCTTGACCGCCATAGCCACCGCCACCACCCGCAGCACCACTCATGCCAGCGTGTCCGAAACGGTCATACTGAGCCTTTTTCTTGGTATCCGAGAGTACCTCATAAGCCTCAGCAGCTTCTTTGAATTTCTCTTCTGCTGCTTTATCGCCCTGATTTTTATCGGGGTGATATTTAATTGCCATCTTGCGATAGGCTTTCTTTATTTCTTCTTCCGAAGCGGATTTTCCAACCTCTAATACTTCGTAATAATCTCTTTTTGCCATTTATTTTAGGGGTTAGGAGTCAAGGATTAGAAATTAGAGATGGTATAATTGGGAGTGATGTATT
>JANPGQ010000021.1:0-11092 GCA_031423975.1 Cytophagales bacterium
GGAAGGGGCAAATGGGCCAACTTCGGCTTCGGCAGATGATATTATTAACGATAAAGGCATTTTGGTTGTACCTGATATTTTGGCGAATGCAGGAGGGGTAACGGTTTCGTATTTCGAGTGGGTACAAAACAGAATTGGCTACAAATGGACTTTGGACAGAGTAAATCGTCGTTCGGATAGAATTATGAAGGATGCTTTTGATAAGGTGTTTTTGACTTCGCAACAATATAAAGTACCCATGAGGATTGCGGCTTATATTGTGGCGATTAAGAAGGTGGCGGATACTTATAAGTTTAGAGGGGGGTATTAGACGGTGTTCGTTTTTCGATGTTCGATGTTTGGAATAATTCATTTTCCAAACATCGAAATACGAACATCAAGCATCGAACATTAATCCAACAAACCCTTATAATTCGAATCCTTCGGAGGGTTCAATTCTATGGTTTTAGTCTTTTCAGCGGCGGGGGCATCTAAGGTTATTAGGTTAAATTCGCCGTTGTTATAGGCATCTAACATTTGCTGTCCTTTGTCGGTCAAGATGCCATTTTGAATATCTACTGAATTGATAAAATCCATTGAATAATCCATCGCACGCTTCATTTCGCCCAACTTTTTGCTCATATCGTCTTGGATATATTCCATTGATTCGTCAAAATAAAATTTCTTGTCTGGGTTGCCTTTGAAGATGCTGATGGCAGTTTTCAAGGCGTTTGAAGATGACTTAACTATCTCATATTCAGCTTCTTTCAATTTTACTTTAATCTCCGTTTCTTTGATGATATAATCAGCCGATGATGATACTTTTTCCATAAAACCCAACACCGTTTTCATATTGCGTTGCAAAGGCAATAGTTTTTCGTTCATCTCCTGCAAACCTGCTCCTTCTATAGTGGCGAGCTGGGCGGCTTCTTTCATGCCAGGTTTATCAGTCATTGAATTTGCTTTATTAGCTTCGGCAAATTTGGCTTTAATACTGTCATTGTTTTCATTGATTTTCTTATTCAATTTCACCAATTGACCCGCCAAAATATCCACTTGACCAGACATTTTTTCCTTTTTTTCTCGCAAATCAGAAATATAAATTTTCATGATAGCGATGGGGTCAAGTTGAATAACTAAGCCCGTGATTTTACGCATCATGGTTTTGAACAAAAAGAACACGGCAGTTCTGACATCTCGGCTCGTTACCAAGAAAATCAAGAAGCCTAAAACCGCTAAAAGTCCTGCCAAATAAAGGGTATTTGAGGTAACTTTTATCAAAAATTCAACGATAATGTTGAAATAATAAAGCCCAAAAGCACCCGCTGCGGCAATGAAAAGCAATGAAGTAATGCCTTCGGGTTTGCTCCAAAATGATTTTTGAGGATTTTCCCCTCCAATTTGTGATAAGTCTGCTGCCATTGTTTTTATCTGTTATTAGTTATTGGTTACTTGATTTAGGAAATATTAACTCAAATACTGCTTAATCTTTGCAATATCGCCTTTTATTTGTTCTACAAAAGAATTATACGTGATTTCGTAGTTATTTCTGTTGGTCGTAATCTTGGCACTTTGTTCTGAAATATCAGTGGCAATTTTCGTTATTTTTTCGTTATTACTATTTATACGTGCCTGTAAATCAATGATTTGCTTCGCCATTGCTTCGTTTTCGTCTTGGGTGGATTTCAAGGCGTTTTTCAAACCTCCAACCTTTTCTGTAATGGCGGCTTCAACGTCTTTCAAAAATCCTTGACGGTCATTATCCAATACGCTAATGTATTGATTAGCAGTGTTTGGAAGCACATTTACGTCTGTAATTCCGCCCATGGCTTTGAAACTCGCCCAAGCCGCCTGATATTGTTTATCTTCCGAAAGCCCCAAGCCCGATAATCCTTTGAGAGCCTGCATGTACTCAAAATAATCAGGTCCTTTGAGGTTGGAGTTTTCGATAAGTGAGACAAAATGATCCACAAATTTCTTATCCACCACACCCGTACCCGAAGCATTTTGTACCGCTATGGTCTGTTGCACCTGCACTTGTGGAGGCAAACCTTCTTTTGTGGGCGTTGTGGTGGTTTGAGTTTGCGTATGAGTTGTATCTTCTTCGATAAAAAAACTCATTAATTTACGTCCAAAACTTTTTTCTTCTTCCATTTTTTTTCGATGCGACCGTCGCACGGTTCGATGTTAGGTTTTCGATGTTCGGTTGAGTTTGTTCATTTCTGTTTGTTTACCGGACATCAAGAGTCGAACATCGAAAACCGAGATTTTCATACAATATTAACGATTCTGATTAATCAAAACCAATTTGGACTGGAAGAATGGTTGTGGGACTTGATGATGTCTTGGATTTTAGGGCTGAGATTGGGTAAAATTTGGAATAAAAAACTATTTTCAAGGTTCTTGGGGAAATATTTAATCAAATTTGTATTCTATGAGCCTAAAAATCATTATTTTGTCCAGCATTATTGCTTTCAAAATTGATAATCAAAAATTTATCCCTCAAAATAACGAATCACCCATAACAATGAACAGATTAGCCTTTAAAATGAAACTTAATGCTGGGCAAAAAAAAGCATACATCAAACGCCATAACGAAATCTGGGCAGAGTTAGTAAAATTACTAAAAGATGCAGGGGTAAGCGAATATTCAATTTTTTTAGACGAAGAAACGGATACGCTTTTTGCCTTCCAAAAAGTATCTGGCGAAGGTGGCTCTCAGGATTTATCCCAAAATCCAATCGTAAAAAAATGGTGGGATTTCATGGCTGATGTTATGGAAGTTAATCCCGATAATTCGCCCATTTCAACACCGCTTGAAGAGGTTTTTTATATGCCTTGAAAGAAATCTTTATGGTAATTAAGTAGTGATTAGTCAGCAATTTCTTTTTGGGCTTTCTTGGATGGATATTTATGTTTAGAAAATATAATTCTTGCCAATTTTTAGCCCTTTACTTTTTGTCTTGATACAAAAAGTAACAAAAAAATCAAGAAATCCCGAAACTCGCTACGCTCAAACAGCGGGATTTCGGCTGGACTCCAAATTTGTCCAAATTCTAAATAAAATTTTTCAAAAAGGAAATTGCTGGTGATTAGTGATTATTCCTTCAAACATCTGGATATCAATTATTTACAGAGAATTAAAACGTTGCTTAAATGACTTTTTGATTTAGTTTCTTGCGAGTTACTAAGGAATAAATCATATTCAGTTTTTGAAAAAATCAACAATGATTCTATAAATTACCACAAATAAAAAAGCCAAAGTTCCTATAAGCATGATTATCCCAACTATAAAAAGAATTACTTTTCCACCTTCAATTGCGAAAGAATTCTCCTCTGCTTCCAACTTTAAATCTTGAAATGATTTTTTTCCTTTAAATTTTATCCAAAGAAAAATAAAGCCTATAATTTGAAATACTGCTTTTAAAATTCCCCTTCCTTCCATTTCACTTCTTTTTCTCCGAAATACTCTCTGATAAAATTCGATAAACTTGCTGATATTCAGGCTGTTGCTTCAAGAAAAGCAAATGTTGGGTAATGATTTTTTGGTCGCCACGGCTGGCTGGTCCCGATTGTACTTTGAAAATATCTTCGGAAGCCATTGCCTTTCTGAAAGTCTCGGAGATAAGCGGTTTTAATAAATCAAATTCCAAGTCATTTTCCTTGACTAATTCTTGGGCAATTGCCCACAAATGGTTGGTAAAATTACAGGCAAAAACTGCCGCTACGTGCAGTACACGGCGTTCTTCGGAATTTACAGCATAGGTAATGTCTGAAATATCTTGACCTAAGCCAATCAAGACTTTCTCCACTTCTTCGTCTTCCGCTTCAATACAAATGGGAATTTCTGAAAAATCGACTTTGAAACCCTTTGTGAAAGTCTGTAAGGGATAAAATACGCCCGTTTTGATATTCACATCACTGTGAAGATTTATCACTTTATCCAAATCCGCCAAAGATTTACTGCCCGAGGTATGAATCAAAATCGAATCTTCGGGTAGCACCAATTGTTGCACCACTTCGGGCATAGAATCGTCCGTTACACACAGGAAAAATACCTTTGCCAATGAATTGGAAAAATTGAGCGTAGTTTGGATTTGTGCATTGTACAAATGGGCAATCAGCGATTGAGCATTTTTGATGTCTTTACTAAAAATTTCTTCAACGCCATGTCCCGCATTTTCGAGTGCCTGTGAAAGATGCCAAGCCACATTGCCCGCACCAATAAATGATATTTTCATTCAATAATTTCTTTATAAGTATCTGAATTGAAGCCCATTATAACGATTTGATCCGTTTCAATAATGGGCCGTTTTATCATAGAAGGTTTTGCCATCATTAGTTGAATGGCGGTTGAATTATCTGTAGCTTTTTCCTCTTCGGGTAGCTTTTTCCAAGTTGTTCCTGCCCGATTTATCAATACATCCCAAGGTTTTTGACTAAGCCATTCTTGGATTTTTTCTTCCGAAATTCCTTCTTTCTTATAATCGTGAAATTGGTATGGAATATTGTGTTGCGTGAACCAATCGAAAGTTTTCTTCATGGTATCACAGTTCTTTATGCCGTATATTTTGTACATGGTTTGTTATTTTTAAATCCCCTCAGCCACTTCTAACGCTTTTCTCAAAGCACCCAATTTAATTTTTACCTCATTCATTTCAGATTCTACTACTGATTTTGCTACTACGCCCATACCTGCCTGATAAAACAAGGTATTATTTTTACTCATAAAGGTACGAATGGCAATGGCGTGGTTAAAATTACCGACAAAATCCATATAACCAATTGCTCCACCGTAAATATGACGGTTTACATTTTCTAAACGGTTAATAATGGTCATAGCGTTGTGTTTGGGCGAACCCGAAAGCGTACCCGCAGGGAAAGTGTCCGCCACCAATTGCAGAGGATTTGTGCCTTCGGTCATGTGTCCCGTAACCTTTGAAACTAAGTGAATTACGTGCGAATAAAATTGTACTTCTTTGAAAGTTTCCACTTTTACAATGTCCGAACTTCGAGATAAATCGTTTCTGGCTAAATCCACCAACATCACGTGTTCGGCGGTTTCTTTGGGGTCTGCCAACAGTTCACGAGCTAACTCTGCATCTTTTTCATCGTCGCCAGTGCGTCTGAATGTCCCTGCAATCGGGTGAATTTCTGCCATATTTCCTTTGATTCCAATCTGTTTTTCGGGCGATGCTCCGAAGATTCGATAGTCTTCATAGTCGTAGTAAAACATATAAGGCGATGGATTTACCGACCGCAAAGCCCGATAAACTTGAAAGTCATCACCCGAGAATTCTCTACTGAAACGGCGTGAAGGCACTATTTGGAATACATCACCCCGCAAACAGTGTTTGATACACTCGCCAATGATACCCCGCATTTCGTCATCGGTATAATTGGTAATTTCTTCAGTAGTAAGTTTGAAAGGCTTGGTAGCATAATGCGGCATATTCATCAAAAAATCAAGTTTCTCAAATGGAACTGGGTTCTCTTGATTTATTGCTGATGGCTCATCGCTCTGAAAACTATGCTCATAAACTGACATCTCATCTTTGAAATGATTAATGGCAATCACATAACGATAGACGTAATAGATTATCGAAGGGATTTCAGTATTCTGATTCTTCTCTTGAATTTCGATATTTTCAAAATATTCAACGGCATCATACGAGATATGCCCAAACATACCGTTTGCCATCGGGGCATCGTCAGCTTTGCGTTCCCATTGAAATCTTTGGGCAAAATCCATCAAGGCTTGCACGGCATCTTTACGTTTTTTCAAAGGGAAAACTTCCTTTGTTCCATCAGGAAAAGTTTGGGTAACGATGTCGTTATTGATGATAATACTCGCCACAGGGTCGCAAGCAATATGCGAATAACCGTGTTCTTTACCATGATAATCAGCACTTTCCAGAATAACGGTATTCTTGAATTGGTTTCTGAGTTTTAGAAATATACCTACAGGCGTAACGGTGTCCGCTAACTGTTTTTTTGAAATTGTTGTTACTTTGAAGTTCATGTTTTGTAAATAAAAAAAGGCTTACTGTTTTGAACAGTAAGCCTTTTCGTGAAAAGATATATCTTTATCGAAAATACATAATGGGACTGTTCAACCGACGTTTGTCAATTGCCACCACCATGCTGTATTTTTGAAATTTGTTGTCATCGCTTTGTTTTGATGTTGCAAACTTAGTATTTTAAATTTAAAAACAAAAATTATGTTGGAAAATAAAATAGACCACGTATGAACCCACAATGGAATTGGGATTGGACGGATTTTCACTGATAAAAAATATAATTTAAAATGTCACTGTAAATCCGTAAAATCAGTATCCTCCGTGGTCTAATATTTTACTCCAAAATCCCCACATAATTGAAAGGTGTTATCCGCTTCAATTCATATTTAATTTTGTCGCTAACGTCCAGATTATCAATAAATTCTGCGATAGTTTTTTCGGTAATTTTATCGTTTTTACGAGTCAAAGCTTTCAACGCTTCGTAAGGTTGCGGATAGCCTTCACGTCTCAAAATAGTTTGAATGGCTTCGGAAACTACCGCCCAATTATTTTCTAAATCTGCATTAATAGCATCCTGATTGAGTTCCAATTTATTCAAACCTCTCAACAATGCCGACAAAGCAATTACTTGATGAGCAATGGGCACACCCAAATTTCTCAGAACGGTCGAATCCGTCAAATCTCTTTGCAATCTCGAAACGGGTAATTTTGCCGCCAAAAATTCGTACAAAGCATTGGCAATTCCTACGTTTCCTTCCGAATTTTCAAAATCAATCGGATTGACTTTATGCGGCATGGCTGACGAACCCACTTCGCCCGCTTTGATTTTTTGTTTGAAATATCCCATCGAAACATACGTCCAAATATCACGGTCGAGGTCTAAAACGATATTGTTGAGGCGTTTTAGATTATCCATCAGAGCAGCCATATTATCGTAATGCTCAATCTGGGTGGTATATTTGCTACGAACCAAGCCCAAAGATTTTACGAAATTATTACCAAAATCAACCCATGAAATTTCTGGATAAGCTACATTGTGGGCATTGAAATTACCCGTTGCTCCTCCAAATTTTGCCGAGTACGGAATGGTTTTCAACAAATCCATTTGGCGTTCCATTCTTTCCACAAAAACCTTAAATTCTTTACCCAAGCGGGTAGGCGAAGCGGGCTGTCCGTGTGTGTGAGCCAACAAAGGAATATCTTTCCATTCAATGGATAGGCTTTCTAATTTAGCGATGATTTCGTTAATTTTCGGAATCAAAACGTCAGTCATTGCTTCCATTAATGATAATGGAATAGCGGTGTTGTTTACGTCCTGAGAAGTTAATCCGAAGTGAATAAATTCCAAATATTCTTCGATACCAAACTTCTCTAATTTATATTTTATAAAATATTCAACCGCTTTAACATCGTGGTTTGTTTCACGTTCTTTTTCCTTAATCCAAAGGGCATCTTCTTCCGAAAAATTGAGGTAAATATCTCTTAATGAAGGAAATAGTTTAGTATTAATGCTTTGTAATTGGGGTAAAGGGATTTCACAAAGTGTGATAAAATATTCGATTTCGATACGAACCCGATATTTGATTAGTCCAAATTCAGAAAAATATGGAGCAAGATTTTCTACTTGCTTACGGTAACGCCCATCAACTGGCGAAATTGCGGTTAATTGATTTAATTGCATCGGTAATTGGGGACTGAGTGATTTGGCGACTGAGTGAAAATTATCCACGAAAATCTTTCCTCGAAATATAAGGTGCAAAGGTACGAAAGAATAGTTTGGTAGCGGTTATGAAAAGTCTTAACAATTCATTTTTATGGTTTTGGAATAATTTATCGTTAAAAAGTATAAAATTTGTAGGTTATTTACTTATTATGTTGAAGTACGAATGACACTCAGTCATCAAATCATCAAATCCCCCAATGCTACTAAACCCCAAATTATTAGCCTTTTTATTGGCTATCACCATTGCCATTTTTACAACTGCCTTCCTTTCGTTTATTCCCGAAACGAACGGTAATGTCTTGTTCATCAGTTTTGTAGCTTCATTACTTATTGCGGGTCTATTGACTTATTTCGTGCTGGATTATTTAGTTTTTCAGGAAATCAATAAAATGTATGATTCCATTAATCGTTTGAAAATGAAGGATTTTGGGGTTTCGAGAAAGAAATTACAGAAAGACCAAAACCCCTTGAGAAAACTCAATGATGAGCTTTTTGTCTATGTTTCCAAAAAAGAACAAGAGGTTACGGAATTGAAACGCTTGGAAAAATATCGTCGAGAATTTTTGGCAAACGTTTCGCACGAATTAAAGACGCCCATTTTCTCGGCTCAAGGCTTTGTGCATACGCTTTTGGACGGTGCAATGGATGATGAAAACGTCAGGGAGAAATTCCTCAATAAAGCTGCTAAAAGTTTGGATGGATTGGATATTTTGGTAAAAGATTTATTGACCCTTTCACAGATGGAAACGGGCGATATCAAGATGCACCAAGAACGCATTGATTTAAAGCAAATCACAAAAGAAATTTTTGAACAATTAGAAAATAAAGCTTCGTTACGTAACGTAAAAATGCACGTGAAAGCCCCACAAAGCAATATTTGGGTACGGGCAGACGGACAAAGAATCGGTCAGGTAATGACTAATTTAATAGAAAACGCTGTGAAATATGGCAACGAAAATGGGAATATTTGGGTGATTTTTGAGGAAGATAAAAACGCTTGGAAGGTATTCATCAAAGACGATGGACAAGGCATTGCTCCTGAACATTTGAATCGTATTTTTGAAAGATTTTATAGAGTAGATAAAGCCCGCAGTCGTTCGGATGGTTCTTCAGGTTTGGGGTTAGCCATTGTCAAGCACATTTTGCAGGGACACCGCACTAAGATTTCAGTGGTTTCTAAATTGGAAAAAGGGACTACGTTCTCTTTTAAATTGGAGAAGTTTTTAGGGAAATAGGTGTTAGATGTTAATAGAAATGTTCCCTAACTATGTCAGACTGCTTAAAAGGTTTTTACGCAGTCTGATGATATTTAGACGATTTCTAAACCCTAATTTAAGAAAGCAAAAAAACAAAATCCTTCAAATAGTTATATAAAAATAGTCAGCTAATTAGCTGACTATCAAATATTTATTAACTGCAATAAATTACAAAAACAACTTCACCAAAGTTCTACCACTCAATAGGATAATCAATATTCCCACCACAATAGTCATCGGTCTTCTTTTGATTTTATTAACAAAAAATGCTCCGAAAGGTGCAGCAACAACGCCCCCAATTATCAATCCTGCAATCACCTGCCAACCATTTATTCCTGTAAAAAGTAAGAACGTAATACCACTGGCAAATGAAACTGCAAATTCGGCAGCATTAACCGAACCGATTGTATAACGTGGGTCTCGGCCTCTGCCAATCAACGTTGAGGTTACGATTGGTCCCCAACCGCCACCACCGATGGCATCCATAAAACCACCGAAAGTAGCTAAAATTCCTAAGTTTTTGGTCTTCTTTTTTACATTGTTATTCCTCAAACCTTTGATGATAATCATTACCGCCAACACTATCATATATACCGCAATGTAGGGTTTGATAATATTGCCGTCTATGACATCCGCCAATAGATAAGCCCCTATTACTGAACCAATTACACCTGGCACTAACAGATAAGTAACTAAGCGTTTATTAATATTTTTGAATTTGTAATGCGATATAGCAGATGCTCCCGTGGTGAACATTTCTGCCACGTGTACACCAGTACTACTGATGGCGGGAGGCACACCAACCGACAATAAAAATGAAGTAGATGTAGCCCCGTAACCCATACCTAATGTACCGTCCACTAATTGAGCGAAGATTCCGATAATTAAATAGATGAAAAAGTCTTGGTTGATACCTGCTACCAATTTCTCCACTGAAAAAGCAGCGTGATAATTGTAAATTATGATACCAGCTAAACCTGTCAATAAAAATGCGGGAATGCCAAACCAAATCCATTTAGAAGAATATAGAGTGTTGGAGTCTGTAATAGTCAGTTTTTTTAATTCGGAAATCATAATAGAATAATATATTTAATTTTATAATTGTCTAAATATCAATCAGTTAATCCTAAATTTAAGCCATTTGCAAATGAATAAATTTTCAAATTTTCAAACTTATTTTGTATTATTGAGCTTAATTAGGTTACAAATATAACAAATCTATTTAATCTATTAAAATGATAGACTAAATATTTTAATAATTACTAAATCAATGTTAATAATCTGAATAAATTTCACGATTTTTGTTAAAATTGAGTATATGAAAGCTACAAAACTGCTTTCTAAACCAATAAACGGAAAAATAATATCGAATGAACTTTAAACTGAACAAATCACATTTAGCTTCTAATTCTGTGAATCTGAGCAAGCATCTAGACTTGCCAAATAGCGAAATTTTCGACCTTCCCGAGAAAATCCTTCAATTCGGCACGGGTGTTTTATTACGTGGTCTTTGCGATTATTTCATTGATAAGGCCAACAAAAAAGGGATTTTCAATGGTCGGGTGGTTGTAGTAAAATCGACTGATTCGGGCGGTGCAGACGATTTCAACGAACAAGACGGACTTTATACGCACTCGGTAAAAGGTATTGAAAATGGTACGCCCATAGAGGAATATATCTTGAATGCTTCCATTTCTCGTACATTATCGGCTCGTTCGCAATGGCAGGAGATTTTGCATTGTGCCAAAAATCCAGAGATGCAAATTGTTATCTCCAATACTACCGAAGTAGGCATTGCCTTAATTGAAGGCGATAAAATCACCAACAATCCTCCCTCCTCTTTTCCCGTAAAATTATTGGCATTTTTGCATGAACGTTGGAAACATTTTGAAGGTTCGGCAGCGAGTGGAATGGTGATTATCCCAACTGAATTATTGGTCAATAATGGCGATGTTTTGAAAGGAATTGTACTGGAACAAGCCCACAAAAATGCCCTCGAACCAGCATTTATTGAATGGCTAAAAACACACAATCGTTTTTGTAACTCTTTGGTAGACAGAATAGTACCTGGCAAACCTGACAAAGAAATGACGGATGCTTTGCAGAAAAAATTG